>CAZXWM010000046.1:0-16419 GCA_964644215.1 uncultured Phormidium sp. | reverse complement strand
GAAAAGACGTAGGGGCGTACCCTTGTGGTCGCCCTCTTAAGGGGTGATTTTATCTTTCTATTGCTTATTGGTTATTTTGTTTTTATGTGGGATTTGATAAAAGTTTGCAGCTTAGATGTTTGGCTTCGCGTCTGATTAACCAAGCCCCTCCCGCCTTTCCTTAGTTTATTTGGCTGTCACCAATGATTTTAACACATTAAAATTAAATGGTCAACAATTTGGCTAAAAAAAATCGGGAGGATGAGGCGAGGGGAGAGAGGAGAGACTAGAATGCAGAAATTGGGACTATGGCATCGGTCAACCCGCCTTTGTGGTTAAATATGATGGGGTTGATCGTATAAAACTTGAACGGGATGGACACGCGGGAACTGAAATTTGTCTTAAATCTGTTGGGAGCGCCGAATTACCGAGCGCCCATCTCTCAGGTGAAACCCAATAATCGTACCAAAGCCGCTGAACGGGATGGTATTTGTCGGACTCTGCGCGATCGCGGACTGGTTGACTGTAGCGAGGAGATTGTTGAGTTCCGCATCGCGCCGCCGGGACTGGCTTTGTTGCGCCTCGATACTAGCCGCCTCCCCGTCACCGAAGACGAAATCGCCGTGTTGCAAGCCTGCGCTGAGACCACTGTAGCCGCTAAAGACCTAAATCTGCCGAGCGATCGCCGTCAGGTGGTTTTACAAAAACTCACGGAACGGGGACTGATTAAAGCCGAAGCGACCAAAATCGAAGATGTATGGTTGACTAACTTTGGCCTCGACTATCTCCACGATGACTATAGTCCCCGAGGTAGCGGCTTAGAACTCAGTCTCGACCATCTTAGTTGCTATCTACAATTTCTGCGGAAACGGGATGGGAGTATCCCCATGTCCGACAATAGCTTACCCAAACACCCGGTTCAGGAACCCGTCAATCCCCAACGACGCTTGACGGAAAAACCCAATGATGCCGATATTTGGTATGTCATTGAAGAACTCGATCGCCAACTCGATACCCATAACTATCTACCCATCTTCTACCTGCGGGAACGGCTACAACCCCCGTTAACTCGGGCCGAACTCGATAGCGCCCTCTATCGTCTACAACGAGACGATCGCCTAGAATTGAGTTCCCTGCAAGAAGCGGCCCACTATACCCCAGACCAAATCGAAGCGGGAATCCCCCAAGACATTGGTGGCCCCTTGTTTTTCTTGATTCGTAACTAACGTTAACCCTGACTCCCTCACCTCCCGGTATCACTATGACCGAGATTGATCGCATTATCCAACGCGCCCCCAACCCGTTTGATACGGAAACCTTTTGGTCTGGGAATTTTTGGCAAGAAATCCAAAACCCGGAGTTAACGGTAGATTCAATTCATCAAGATGTTCTCAAAGATATTGAGGAGGTCTTAGATCAGGTGGCCGAGGATCGGCGCAGTCGCACCTTGCTGTTAGAAGGGGAAACGGGATCGGGCAAAACCTATCTCTTGGGACGACTGAAACGCCAATTGCAAAGGCCCAATGATAAGCAACTTCCTCGGGCATTTTTTGTTTATATTGAACCCTTCACCGCCAGCGATTATATTTGGCGGCATATTTTGCGCTACACCGTTGATAGTCTCTTAGAAATCCCGGAAGGACTGAATAAATCTCAACTGTTAATCTGGTTGGAAGGACTCTCCAACCTGAAAAAACGAGGGCTTGTCGATTGGTTGCGAGGGGAACGACAACTGTTTATCCGTAAACTCCTAGAAACCTATCCCTCGGGGATTTATAACGCTCAGGAGTTTTTCGGGGTGTTGTATTATTTAACGGATTCTGAACTCTATCCTATCGCCTGTGAATGGTTGCGGGGAGATGATCTCGATGATGAGTCGCTGCGAAAACTCGGGGTTCAGGGTACGATTGATACGGAGGATGCGGCCCAGAAGACGTTGGCGAACTTTGGGCGAATTGCTGAGGCGACGTTGCCGATTGTGCTGTGTTTTGACCAACTTGATAACATTGCCCGCGATCGCCAAGGAAACCCCGACTTAGAATCCCTGTTTCGAGTCAATTCCATCTTGCACACTCAGAAAGTGAAGAACTTTCTGTTTATTATTAGCATTATCACCGATACCTGGCGGCAAAATGCGCCTCATATTCCGGCCACAGACCGCGATCGCCTCGATGCCAACCTACGACTCAAACAAATCAGTTTAGACCAAGCCGAAGCCCTCTGGGCCAGCCGTTTGTATGGCTTGCATCGTCAAACCTATCCTCAACCCACGTCGCCAATTTATCCCTTAATTCGTCCCGCGTTAGATGGTAAATTTCCTGGTGGCAAAACTCGCCCCCGTAACACCTTGATTTTGGGGCGACGACTCTATCAAGATATAAAATTGCAACAACTTCAGGCTGATGTTTCCCAAGAGGCTTCACTTGAAGGAAAAACGGCCCCATTAATGTTGCCCAGCGATGCCCAAAGTGACCCAGTTGCGGCCTTCAAGCTGGTTTGGATCAAGAAATTGAAACAAACCCGTGAACGGGTGCAAAAAATCCGTCAATATGCAGCCCCTGAATTAGTGCAAATGTTGGCGGAGGTGGTTCAGGCGTTACAGATGGAAGATATCCAACCGCGATTACTGCCGAGTCGTACCTATGCCAGTTATTCTATCAGTTATCGTCACCCCGGAACCACAAATCGGGTGGGAATTGTTTGGTCTGAAGATACGAATATGGTCAAGTTTTTCCATCTTCTTAAAGGTTGTGAGGATGCTTTAGGAAGTCATCTCTGTCAGTCGTTGCAGTTAATTCGGGCTGAGGGGGTGGGTTCGCCAACAAATCGCGGCTATCAACTCTATACTGAGATTTTTGGACAACCGGAGAATAATCACTTTATGTCTGATTTAACTTCCGTACAATATCTCGCGACTCACCATGCTTTAGTGAATGATGCCCTTTCTGGGGAGTTGGTGGTGGGAGAAGAAACCCCCAATGGTTCGCGGTTGCAGTCGTTAGTCCGTCAAACGGGAGTGTTGCGGGATTGTCCTCTGCTGCAACAGTTGGGCTTTTTTGAGATCACCTCGGGCCAAGATGCGGCGGAACAGTCTTTGCAAGCCATTGAAGATTTTATTATTAACCGGGTTCTCAATCAGCAATGTATGGCAATTGAACAGTTAATTGAAGAGGCGATCGCCCAGTTTGGTGGTGCGAGTAAACAACAGGTTCACCAACTAATTCAGAGTTTATCGGTGAGCGATCGCCCCCTGCAAATTCTAGATCCTGATGTCACCCTAGAAGAACAACTAATTATTGCTACAACCTAACGAAATTCTCCCGATGCGTCTCTTTATCCTGTAGTCTGATATGGTTTCTATCCAACAGATTGTTCAACGCGCTGTGAATCCCTTTGACTCGACCAGTTTTCGCCCCGGTAATTTTTGGCATGATGATAGTAGTCAAGCTGCTAATATCAATGAGATTCACCAAGAGATTGTGGCTGGGGTGTCTCAGGTGTTGGCCCAAGTTCAGGGCGATCGCCGCAGTCGGACTCTAGTTCTTTCGGGGGATTCGGGGTCAGGAAAAAGCTTTCTCCTCGGGCGTTTAAAACGAACCCTCAATCCTCAAGCCTTTTTTGCCTATATTGGTCCTTGGCCCGAACGTGACTATATCTGGCGACATACGTTGCGCTATACGATTGATAGTTTAACCTGTATTCCTGAGGGAGAACGCCAATCTCAGTTATTGTTATGGCTGAAGAGTTTGTCGGCGTTTCAAAGTGACGGCTTACTCAAAAAAGTGATTGGGGAACGTCATTTATTTGTCCATAATTTCAAGTCTAGCTATCCGTCGGGGATTTACAATGCGAATGAGTTTTTTAGTATTCTCTACCATTTAACTAATCCTAAACTCTATCCCTTGGCCTGTGATTGGTTGAAGGGGGATGACTTAGATCCTGAAAGTTTAAAACGCTTAAATGTCAGCAGTTCCATTGAAACGGAACATCAGGCCCAAAACATTTTAGGCAATTTCGGTCGTATTGCGACAGCCACCCAGCCGATTGTGCTGTGTTTTGACAATTTAGATAATGTCGATCGCAGCGATCGCGGCTATATTGACTTGCAAGCCTTGTTTAATGTCAATTCCATTATCCATAATCAAAAACTGAAGAACTTTCTGGTCATTATTAGCATTATCACCGATACCTGGCGGGAAAATTCGCCCCATGTGCAACCGGCAGATTTAGCGCGAGTGGATGAGGAATTTCATTTACGGCCCGTGGATATGACGGCGGCGATCGCCCTTTGGGAACGTCGGATTACCCCTCTACATCAACAAGCCGATCCCCCCATTCCTTCCCCTCTTTATCCCCTATCAGAACAAGAATTACACCGCAAGTTTCCCGGAAATCAAGCCCTACCCCGTTCCGTTTTGATGGCGGGGCGACAAGCGTTTCAGAATGCCAAACTTCAGCTTCAGAATCAGGCCGAGATGGTTCAAGAAGTAGATGAACTGGCGGCGTTTCAGTTAGTTTGGGAAAAGGAATTAGCCAAGTCTCGCAAAACCGTCCGAGAAATTCGTCAATTTTCCGCCCCAGAGTTAATGAAAATGTTGCGGGAAGCCTTGACAGCATTAAATGTCACTGGGGTTGAACCAAAGTTGTTAGATAGTCCCACCTATAGCCGCTATTCTTTGAGTTTTTATTGGTCGTTGACGTTGGGACGAATTGGTGTAATTTGGATTGAGGAACCGAATCTAAATAGTTTTTGTCGGGTGATGAAGTCTTGTCAGGAGGCGTTGCGTAAGAATACCTGCCAATATCTCTATTTGATTCGGGCGGAGAATTTAGGGGTTCCTAAGAATAAAGGCTATCGCTACTATCAGGCGTTATTTGTGGATTCGATTCACAAACATATTATTCCGCAACTGGAGTCGTTGCAGATTCTCGCCGCCTACCATGAGTTGGTGAATGCTGCTGAGGCGGGGGATTTGCTGGTGGGCGATCGCACCATTAATTATGAATCCTTAAAAGACTTGATTGTACGCTCAGAGGTTCTCCAGCAATGCCGTTTGTTGCAAAATCTAGGAGTCTTTGAACGAAATTTAGGCAGTTTATTAGACTCGAAAAAGGGCTACGGTTCTCAAAGCCAAGAATCGCAGTTACGGGAACGGTTGAAAGAGTATCTATTTGCTTTAGTCAAAACTCAGCAGTTAGTGGGGCGATCGGTGTTAATGGAGAGTACGCGATCGCAGTTCCCAGATATTACCCCAGAAGGGATTGACGGGGCGATCGGGGTACTCTGTGATGAGGGGGCGATCGTGATTCTCAATCCCGATTCCAACGCTGAGGAACAGTTGATTACGGTGAACCCCTAAAGGATATCCCGGTCGGGTGCATTGCGGCTCAAATTGATGTAAAATTAAGAAGGCCCTATTAAAATTGCCGCAACGCACCATTGTTATCATCCGGCAACAATCCATCATCAATGTGTTCTTGTAGGTCATAGTGTCCCCAAATTCGGTGCGTTCGGGCAAGCTTAACCGGGTTGGCAAAATTCCAAAATTGACCGAAGCCGGAACATACCCTACCGCAATCATCTATTGTTATAATCCGGCCATTGCCCGTAAGCGATTTTTATTTATGTTAGAAATTTCCAACAAAACCAGCATCCCGATGAGTGAAATCGAGATGACGGCGATTCGTTCAAGTGGCGCGGGGGGGCAAAATGTCAATAAAGTGGCCTCCGCCATTCAACTACGGTTTGACATCAACGCCTCCTCCATGTCGCCGATTCATAAATCGCGCTTGCTGAAGATGCGCGATCGCCGTATCAGCAAAGACGGCGTGATTATCATCAAAGCGCAAACCCACCGCAGCCAAGAACAAAACCGAGACGATGCCCTCAAGCGGTTGCAAAAACTGCTCAAAAGTGCCACAGTGACGCGGCCCAAACGTAAACCTACTAAACCCTCCCGCAATGCTAAGCGTAAGCGAGTTGACCAGAAAAAACAACGGGGAAAACTCAAAGCGAGCCGCAAAAACGTTAAAATGCCAGATTAGACAGATTAATCGCTGAAAGGTTATGGCCACTAACCCCAAGACCCAGGCTAAAATTCTCGCGGTGGATGATAGTATCTCCATGCAGGGAATGATTCAACAAACCCTGGAACCACAGTATCAAGTTTTCTTGGCGAGTAACACCGTCGAAGCGCTGGGTAAGTTGTACCATGAGGGAATTGACCTGATGTTGCTCGACATCTCCATGCCCGGTGTCGATGGTTTAGAATTATGTAAAATTCTCCGAAAATCCCCCGACTTTAAAAAATTACCCATTATCATATTAACGGCGCGGGACGGTTTCAACGAGCAGATGGAAGGACGTTTAGCGGGTGCAACCCGTTATATGACCAAGCCCTTTGATGCCGACGATCTACGGCAAACCATTGCCCAGATCTTAAGAACCCAGAACCTGGGCCGTTAATCTCTCAAAATTCAGGAGTCAGTCCCAATGACAACGATCCTAGTGGTGGATGACGTCGAAAGCGAGTGCACCGTCATGAGCCGCATTCTCGAAGACGAAGGCTGGACAGTAGAACAAGCCAGTGATGGTCATGAGGCGATCGCCCAGATCCAGAAGGCCCCGCCGGACTTAGTCGTCTTAGACGTGATCATGCCCCGTATGAATGGCTTTGAAGTCCTCCGAGAATTACGGGCCAACCCCAAAACCCAAAAACTCCCGGTGGTCTTTTGTAGCCAGAAAAACACCGAGATTGATCGCAGTTGGGGCAGTGACTTAGGCGCAGATGCCTACCTAGGAAAACCCTTTGAAGCTCAGCAATTGGTGCAAATTATCCAACGTCTACTGTCGGACTCCCATCACTGATGCCATCTGACCCCTCACTAACTCCTGACTCAGCGCGATCTAACAAAACCCAATACGTTATTTTTGAGCAAGAACAGACTCGCCTCGCCATCGCCCTAACCTCCGTGCGCGAAGTCTTGCGCCTGAGTGAGCAGCCACTGACACCCATTCCCAACAGTCCCGACTTTGTTTTAGGATTAACCAACCTGCGGGGGGACATTCTCACCGTTGCTGATTTCGGCAAGTTTTTAGGACTGCCACCCCTCAACCTCAACCATGCCGACAGTCGGATCTTAATCGTAGAAGCGCCCACCCCCCAAGACTCGACGCGATCCGTCATTATATTGGGGTTAGCCGTCTCCCACGTAGACACCGTCGTCAGCCTAGATCCCCAACAAATGCGATCAGCCGCCGAAGCCAGTGCTTCCCTCGTCCCCTTCTTGCAGGGACTCTATAACCATCAGGGTCAACTCTTTAGCGTCATAGACATCGAGGCGATCGCCACCTGTTCGGGTTGGTAATCCCCTGCCCCTGTTCAACGATTACGATTACCAGACATGGAAGACTCCTTCAATCTATCGTTCTCAGCCCTCGCCTCCCCCCTCGGCTTACATCTCGGGGCCGACCTTCTCATTGCCGCCGCCTACTTAAGTTTAGCCCTGAGTCTGCTGGTTCAGATGAGTCAACAGCGAGAGCAACCCCTGACCGCCAGCCTGCCCCCTCTGGCCGCCTTCCTCCTCCTGGGGGGAGTCACCTATCTCGGGGCGATCGGCAACCTCTGGCAGCCCCAAAACTGGCTCTCAGGAACCCTGAATGGTCTCTATGCCCTCATCGCCATCTACACCGCCATCACCGTCATTCCCCGTTTACCCAGAGTCCTCTCCTTCGTCTCCCCCGAAACCCTCAGTGCCACCCAGCAACAACTGGCCGCCAGCCAAGAGGCGAACCGCCATCAGCAGATGCTGCTGAGGGCCGTGATTGATAATATCTCCGATTTGATTTTCGTTAAAGATCAGAATTTTCGTTATCTTCTAGCCAACCAAACCCTGGCTCAAGCCTTAGGTACAACCCCCGAGACCATGAACGGCAAAGATGACATCGAAATCGGCTTACCCCTAGATCAGATATTTGGCGACCCAGAACAGAATCTCAGCGGCTTTCGTCCCGATGATCAACGAGTCATCGAACAGGGGAAAGCCCTGCGCAACGCCAATGATTATGTCACCTTGGCCGATGGCTCCGAGCATATCTTTGATACCCAAAAGCTGCCGCTACGAGATCAAGAAGGCAACGTCTTCGCCGTTCTAGGACTAGCACGAGATATCACCGAAGCCAAAGCCGCCGAACAGACCTTCAAAGAGGAACAAGCGCGACTCTTTAGCATCCTCGATGGGATCCCCGGCTTCCTCTGTCTCAAAGCCAAAGATGGCTCCATTCGATTTGCCAATCGTCAATTTCGCGAAAAATTTGCCCCAGAGGCCCAGTCTGAACTCGAACCCGTCCGGGGGGATAGTCCAGGTTTGAGCCGTCCCGACGCCAAGCCAGAGGACGAAACTGCCTCCGTCTCCCAAACCTGGGAATGGCAGGATCAGGCCAGCGGCCAAACCTATCAGATGTATCAATTTCCCTTCACCGATCCCAATGGGGAAGAACTGGTGGTGCAACTGGGGATTGACATCAGCGATCGCAAACAAGTCGAAGCGGCCCTACAAGATGCCAACACCCGCTTTGATCTCGTCAACACCGCCGCCAATGACGGCCTCTGGGATATGGATTTGGTGGAGGGAGATCCCGTACACCCGCAAAGTTCGATCTGGTACTCGCAACGCTTCCGTAACCTGATCGGCTATAGCAACGAACAGGATCTGCCCAACCTCCTCGAAAGCTGGACGGACGCCCTGCATCCTGACGATCGCGAGGCCGTCCTAAAGGGCTTCAACGACCATGTCGCGGATGCCAGCGGCACAATCCCCTATAACGTCGAATATCGCCTCCGCTGCAAAACCGGTGAATATCGCTGGTACAGTGCCATGGGCGACACCCTACGCCGTGAGGACGGAACCGCGCTGCGAGTGGCTGGTTCTCTGCGGGATATCACCGATCGCAAACAAGCCGAAGAAAACCTCGAAAAAATTGCCCAGGAACGGCAAGCCGAAGCCGAAATCCTCACCCAGCAAGTCTTAAAACTCCTAGGAGAAATCAAAGGCGCGGCCAAAGGAGATCTCACCGTCAAAGCCGAAGTCAGCAATGATGTCCTCGGGGCCGTTGCCGACTCCTTCAACTATCTCATCAGTGAACTCCGCCAAGTGGTCAACGGCATCCAAAAACTCGCCGAACAAGTCGATGTCAGCACCAGTGAGTCCATCGCCAGTACCAATCAACTGACTCAAAAAGCCCGCAACCAAGCCAAACAACTTGAGGATGCCTTAGCCAAAATCGAGGGAATGGTGCATTCGATCAAAGATGTCTCCGATGTCGCTCAGCGAGCCGAACAGGTGGCCCAGAGTTCCGCCGAAACCGCCGAAGCCGGAGGCGTTGCCGTCGATCGCGCCGTCGAAGGCATCAACGAACTGCGGCGCACCATTGCCGACACCTCCAAGATGATGAAACGCCTCGGGGAATCCTCCCAACAAATCGGCAAAATCGTCACCTCCATCTCGCAAATTGCCTCCCAAACCAATCTCCTGGCCCTCAATGCCACCATCGAGGCGGCCCGGGCCGGAGAACAGGGGTTAGGCTTTGCGGTGGTGGCCGAAGAAGTCCGCAAACTCGCCGAACGCTCCGCCAGTGCCACCGAGGAAATCTCAGAGATCGTGGCCACCATTCAAGCCGAAATTGGCCGCGTCATGGAAGCCATGGAAACGGGAACCCAGGAAGTGGTCGAAGGGACAGAACTGGCGGCCCAAGCCAAAACCCATTTGGTGGATATTATCCAAGTCAGCCGGGATATGAATCGCCTGATTCAAAACATCACCCAGGCCAGCGGTAAACAGGTGTCCTTTGCCGAAGATATTTCCACGACTATGACCGATGTCAGTCAAATTGCCGATAGTACCGCCGAAAATGCCGAAGATGTCACCACCACTCTCGATGGTCTCTCGGTGTCTGTGGGACAACTGCAAAAATCCGTCGCCAAGTTTCAAAGTTAGCCATATCTGGGAGAGAAGGGCGAACTATGGATGATTTCAGTGCCTTACTCGGAACCTTTATCGCCGAAAGCGAGGAGTTTCTGCGCTCGATGGAGACCAGCCTCTTGGCCATCGAGACCCTGAGCGCAACGCCGCAGAAGCAAAAACAAGTGCAACAGCTCTTCCGGGCGGCCCATTCGATTAAAGGGTCCGCCTCGATGTTTGGACTCACGGAACTCTCGGCGGCGGCCCATACCCTCGAAGACTGTTTCGGCATCCTGCGCGATCGCGCTGACCTGAATCAACTCGATCCTGAGCTGATTAATGACCTTCTCTCGGGGGTCGATATCCTCAAGGGGCTATTGGAGAAAACTCGCACTCAAGAGGCGATCGCCCCGGAAGATTATCAGGATCTATTGCCCCTAAAACAGACCCTGGAGACACGCTATCAGATGCCCGAGTCGTCTGACGAGGAGGAGGAGCAAACCTCGGTTAATTCCAGCATTGTACGGGGCATTTTTGAAATGGAACTGCCCCCCCTGTTGGAGACCTTTGAGACCCTAATCACCCAAGTCAACCCAGACAACCTCAGCCAAACCCAAACCCAACTCGAAGCCCTCTACCAACAACTCTCGGGGATGGTGCAACTGCTGGACTTACCGGATATCGCCACCCTCATTGACCCCTTACAAGAGTTGGTGACGCGAGCGGACCTGAGTCCCGAGGAGCTTCAACGCCAGGCCCATCCCATCATGGCCACCTTAGAACAGGCTCGTCAACAGCGCCTAGGACTCGCCAGCCCAGACCCCGACCCCCAAGAGCCAACCCCGCCCCAGCCTGAACCGGCCCCAACCGTTGCCCCCAGTTCACAACGGCCCACCATTCGCGTTGATGTCGAAGCCTTGACCGAGTTAGTGAACTGGGTGGGGGAATTGGTGATTCACCGCACCCATCTCGAAGTCCAACAAGCCCAACTCCGCAGTGAAGCCAAACGTATTCGCCGCAGTGTCTTGGAGTTAAATCTGTTTGGCCGGGACTTGCGGGATGAATACGATCGCCTCTCCGTTGAGCCTCATTCCTCCGCCTCAGAGTCCCCAAATCGCGGCTTCGATTCCTTAGAACTCGATCGCTATAGTGATTTTCATAGCACAGCTCAATCGGTGATTGAAACCACCCAGGCCATCGCCCAATCCAGTGGACGGATTGACGACCTCTCCCTGCAACTCGACAGCAACACCGAGCAGATTCGCCGCATTACCGACCGACTGCGATCGCGGGTCTACAATCTACGAGTGGTTCCTTTTAGCCGTTGTGTAGACCATCTGCCTCGGGCCTTGCGGGAGTTAGGCCGCCAGCATGACAAAGAGGTCAACTTAGTGCTACTCGGCCGAGATACGAAACTCGATGAAAGTTTAGTCGATGCCCTGCGCGACCCCCTCATTCAACTGGTTCGTAATGCCTTCGACCATGGCATTGAATCCCCGCAAGAGCGGCGAGAGGCGGGCAAACCCCCCAGCGGCGAGATTGAAATTGCCGCCAGTCATCAAGGGGGACAAACCCTCATTACCATCAGCGATGATGGACGGGGAATTGATGCCAACGCCATCCGCCAACAGGCGATCGCCCAGGGACTCATTGAGGCAGAACAGGCGGAACTCCTTTCCCTGAACGATATCTACGACTTCCTCTTACTCCCCGGTTTCACCACCAGCCGCCACACTAGCCAACTCTCGGGCCGGGGAGTGGGCCTGGATGTGGTCACCACCAACCTACGCCAAGTCCGAGGAACCTTGAAGGTGGATTCTCAGCCGGGTAAGGGAACTCGCTTTATGATTAAGCTGCCCTTGATGTTATCCATCACCAATGCCCTCTTGGTGCGAGTGGATCATCAAACCCTGGCAGTTCCGCTCGATGCCGTTGAGGAAATTCTGCAAATTGAGGCGGGACAACTGCAAATGCTCGGGAGTCAGACCATGCTACCCTGGCGTGGCGAATTTATCTGTCTGACTCGCCTACAAGACCTGCTTCACTACAACTATCCCACAGGAGATGAACCCTCCCCAGATCCCCTGAATCAAGACACAATTCCCGTCTTAGTTCTGGCCTCGGCGGAAGGGGTCTTAGCCATCGCCGTCGAACGCCTTGTGGGTCAGCAAGAAATTGTCGTCAAACCGATTCCGCCCCCCTTAGGGAAGCCTACGGGACTGGTGGGCAGTACCATTTTAGGGGATGGCAGAGTGGTCCTGATTGTGGATACTGATGACCTGATCACCCAAGTGCAACCGACTCATAGTGCCACGCCTCTACGGGTTGAGGCGCACTCCCCTGGGGCATCTGGGGCATCGGTTCCCACCATTTTGGTGGTGGATGATGCCTATACGATTCGCCAGTTACTCTCGCTGTTATTGCAGGGGGCCAACTACCGAGTTGAACTGGCCAAGGATGGACAAGATGCCTTTGATAAGTTGGTTCAAGGACTCGCCTGTGATTTGGTGATTGCTGATATTGAAATGCCCAAAATGGACGGATTTGAACTGTTAGAGTCCATTAAAAAACAACCCGAATTATGCCAAATCCCTGTCGCAATGCTCACCTCCCGTAGTGGTGCTAAACATCGTCAACGGGCTTTAGATCTCGGAGCCGTGGACTATTTCACCAAGCCTTATAATGAAGCTACGTTACTCGGGGCGATCGCCAACATTTTAACATCTTCTCCTAATTCTTGAAGTTCTTAATAATTAGCTTTTATTTATAATCATGGTTCTTCTAAACGCTGTTTTGCATCCTCGTTTACGCCGATTCAACCTCAAGAAACGGCAGCAAATCTCAAAGCAAAAGTTAGTCGTCTTGCACCTTGAGCGGGATGATTATGCAATTTCCATTCAGCAGGTCATTCGGGTGTTGCCCACCCTAGATATTCATGGAGCATTTAATGACGGTCATGGCCTAATTCAATACCAGGGTAAAACAATTTCTGTGCTTGATTTAGGGGTGTTACTCTTTCATAAAAAACCGGACTTAAAGCCGAATTATCTCCTAATTTGTCAAACCCATGGGGGCGAAGAGGTTGCCATTCCCACCGATCGCTTACCCAAGGTGTTGGATGTGGCGGAAGAGCAATTTACTGAGGTTCCCGCTTCCTATCGTCAAGGGTCTTTGGGGGTTGTCCTAGAGAAGCTGGTCAATTTGCCTGAGGAGCAGGTTTTGCTCTATCTCAACCTCGACCAACTTCTGGCCCAGGCTATGACCCAGTCTGACTCGGACTCTGAGGAAGCTGACGGTGGCGATTGAGGGGTCCAGAGGCGGGGCGATCGCCCTCAAGCGGCCAACAAGCCGATAGAATAGGAACGGTAAACCTGGAGCCGTGTCGGTACTCAACCGCGCCTTGAGGCCAACCCTCCGCCCTCTGGTCGCCATGCTCATGATTGACTCGTTATTAATTCTCAATTATCAATTGTCCATTACCCCTTGCTATCCCTGTGAACCGTCATGTGGAACCTTGATGCTTTCGCCATCCGTCCCGACTTCTACTTTCAAATTGCCTTCACCCTAACGGTCAGTGGCCTCTTCTTCTGGCAAGTTTGGGTAGCCTGGAAAGCGGTTCGTAAGTGAGTCTGGGGAAGGTCTATCTCGTCGGCGCAGGTGTCGGCGATCTCCATTATCTCACCCAGCGAGGGCGACAGGTTCTCGCTCAAGCTGAGGTGCTAATTTACGATGCCTTGGCGGATAATCGCTTACTGGAGTTAGTCCCCGATAACTGTCTCTGCCTGGATATGGGTAAACGAGGGGGACGACCGAGTCCCCCCCAGGCAGAAATTGATCGGCTTCTAGTGGCCTATTGTGGTCAGGGCCGTCGGGTGGTGCGCCTCAAAGCCGGAGACCCCTTTATTTTTGGTCGGAGTGCCTCAGAACTGCGGGCGTTACGAGCGGCAAATTGCCCGCTGGAGGTGGTTCCGGGGATTTCCTCAGCCTTGGCAGCCCCCTTGCTGGCAGGCATCCCTCTGACCGATAATCAACTCAGTTCTGGCTTTGCGGTGTTTACGGGTCACGACCTGGCGGCCCTGGACTGGCTGGCCTTGGCCCGTCTGCCGACCCTAGTATTTCTCATGGCGGGACGGAATCTCGGGGCTATTTGCCAAGCACTCATCGATCATGGCAAACTGCCCAGCACACCGGTGGCCATGATTCGCGCCTGTGGTCGGCCTGAACAACGGGTCTGGACGGGAACCTTAGAGACGATTGACCGACAGACTCAGGGGGAAAAACGATCGCCAACGGTGATTGTCATGGGTGAGGTGGTGTTGTTGCGTGATCGGTTTGGAGAGACGGCTATGGTGGCATCTGAGATGGGATTACAGGGACGGGACAGTCGAGTGATTTTTGCGATCGCCTACAAGACCACGGCGCAATTCCCCTGTCGACTCCCGCCTTAGAGATTGTCCCGCCTTCGAGTTGGCAGGCGTTAGATGGGGCGATCGCCCAACTGGGTCAAGTCGATTGGCTGATTTTAACCTCTAGTAATGGGGTAGAATTCTTCCTGGATCGCCTCTTAACGCTCGGGCAAGACCTGCGCAGCCTGGCGCAGCTCAAAATTGCCGTTGTGGGCAAAAAGACGGCTCGTGTCCTCAAACAGCGCGGCTTAAGCCCCGATTTTATTCCCCCGGACTTTATCGCCGATTCCTTGGTGGAGCGTTTTCCGGAGTCGGTCGAGGGCAAAACCTTCCTCTTGCCTCGGGTGGAGACGGGGGGGCGCGAAATCCTGGTGCGTCAGTTCCGGGAAGCAGGGGCCAAGGTGCTAGAAGCGGCCGCCTATGAGTCTCGCTGTCCTGACCACCTCGACCCCCAGGCCTTGGCGGCCTTGCGTCAGGGAACGGTGGATGTGGTGACGTTCGCCAGTTCCAAGACGGTGCGCAACTTCGCTCGGCTGATTGAGACGGCGGGGGATGTCTCCTTAGATGGGGTGGCGATCGCCTCGATTGGCCCCCAAACTAGCCAAAGTTGTCATCACGCCTGGGGTCGCTGCGACATTGAAGCCGAGGAATTTACCATTGAGGGGTTAGAACAGGCGATTCTTGACTGGGCGATCGCGTTCGATCCCTAAACTCTTATAACCATCCCTTATAATGGACATTAGCTTGGCTAGGGTGGCGACGTTGGCTCAGAATAAACAGGACGCACTCAAACCATAAACAGGCATGGACGTCGTGTATTGAATGAGTGCTATCCATTATCAAGTGTTCATTGTTAATTGTTAGAAGGGTTAATTTCAATTTGTAATGCTCAACGGATCTCTCCTCCAAAAACTCGTCGAACGGCAAAACACCCAACCCCGTCGCACGCCACCCATTAACTACGGGGTTTACTATAAAAACACCCTCGTTGCCCTCTGTCACGCCCTCGAAGACAGCATCCTAGACTCAGACTATCCCCCAGTCGTGATTACCGCCTTCCAACAGGGGAAATGGTATCTCCAGGAAGCCGATCGCTACGGAGAAATCGCTGACAAGGCCCAGAACATCGTCATCCTGGCGGCCCCCGATTCAGGCTTCCGGGAGCATCCCACCAGTCAAAAAGCCAATGTTGAACTCGTCTCCCTCGCGCCTGACGATCCCGTGGCTCAAGAATGGCATTTACTAATTCTCTCTCCCGGCTACACGGCCATGGTGTTATGTCAGGAACTCTCGGAGGCGGATTACGGCAAGACTGGGGTTCCCGACGTTGATCTCGAACGCAAGTTTTATGGGTTTTGGACGTTTGAACCAGAGTTAGTCTTAGCCGCCGTCGAGTTAGCGGTTGAGCATATTCAACCGCTGCAAGGGGATCTCGCTCAATCCCTACAAGAGCGAGTGGCTGAGATAAACGCTGAACGGTCACGCCAGCCAAGTGTCGATGTTAGTCAAGTCTCCAAAGACTTAAACCCGATTGTCTCGCGGGTGGTTCGTTATCTGAGTGACTGTCATGAGGGACTCGGCCAAGACATCGACGCGGAGGTTTTCCCCAACCAGCCTGAACTCGAACGCAACATTGTCTCGAATAAGTTGCAGGCTTTCCTACGCATGGCGCAACTGATTGATTTAACGGATTTGCAAAATCCCCACGCCGCCAGCGAAGTCTCGGGACTGTGTGAGGCTTTTGCGCAAATCCTTGATTTACCCTCTTGGCAGGTGAAACGCTTACGTCTAGCAGGATTGTTGCATCGAATTGACTATTTGCCCCAAGATGAACCCAATTTGGGTGAGATTAGCACCGAGGCTGGCAATTCGGCAACGGGCAATTCGGCCTTGAGTGGTCCCCTCTATCCTGGACGACAATCCTTGCGGATGATGCCGCAACTCAAGGCGATCGCCCAAATTATCACTCATCAAAGCGAACATTGGGATGGCTCGGGAACACCGGGCGGCTTAAGCTACGATGAGATTCCCCTAGAATGCCGCATCTTGGGGCTATTGGTTGAGTTTCAACGAC
>CAZXWM010000045.1:16206-16653 GCA_964644215.1 uncultured Phormidium sp. | reverse complement strand
GACCAACATTCGCGATGTAATTCCCTTCCCGCGATCGCCCATGAGCATTGATTTCTAACCCTCTTGCCGCCCTCCCTGTACTAAGGTCCCCATGACGCCAATCCCTTAGCCACTCTCCTAACTGTCAACTGTTCACAGCAACCATGACTGGTAATTCTCCCCCTCAGACCGGTAATACTGGGTTACGTGTCACCCGCACGGTCACACATCCCCGTAAAGCCATCAAGCATCTTGTAAATAAGCAAGTCTCTGGGTGTCTCACCGTGGGCGATCCCCAAGATCCACAAGTCAGTTGGCAGGTGTTTCTACGAGCCGGTAAACTGACCTACGCCACCAGCGTCAACGGTAAAACGGAGCGGTTGCAATGCCTGGTGCGGACCATTCAACCCAATCTCGCCAAACTCGAATTTAGCGACAGCGAGAATGAATATCCTCAACTCTGTCGCT
>CAZXWM010000045.1:0-16196 GCA_964644215.1 uncultured Phormidium sp. | reverse complement strand
CGCCATGTCGAAACTGCGTCAATTGCTGATGCGACTCAGTCTCGAAGCCTTAGTTCATGTCTTAGCTCTTCCTGAGACGGAAATTGAGTTTTCCAAAGGGTCAAAAATTGACCCCGTGTTAATGGAAACCCCCTTAAGCGAAATCCCGGCTCCCCTTTGGCAAATGGCCCTTCAGTGGCAACAATGGCGTAAACAAGTTCCTTCTCCCTTTGTCCATTTGCATTTGCCCGATCAGCAACAAGTCCGCTTTCGAGCCTGTTGTCACCATAATCCGGTCCCAGTGCGATCGAGTCATGAACCCGACCAACTAATTCAAGCCACCGCCAGCATCTTTCGCAAACAGCTTTCTCTCTATGAAATTTCTACATTACTCAAAGTCTCAGTTCAAACCCTCGTCGCTTGGATACAACCCTTTCTGAATGAGGGCATTTTAGTGGTGCAAATTCAGGAACCATCAATAAGCGACTCATCAGCACCAGCCAAGACAGCCGAGGCGAAGGCGCAGAAAAAACCAGAAGTGCGCCCCCTAATCGCCTGTATTGATGATAGTAAAACCATTCAAAAACAGGTCAAAGGAATCCTGAGTCTGTCGGGGTATGATGTCTTAGGAATTACCGAGCCAGCTCAGGCATTGACCGCCTTGGTGCGGCAAAAACCGGCGGCAATTTTGATGGATGTCAATATGCCAGATATTGACGGTTATGAACTCTGTAGTATGCTACGGCAATCGCGACAACTGCGGGAAATTCCCATTATTATGCTGACCGGTCGTGATGGGATTCTCGATCGCATCCGGGCTAAAACCTTGGGCGTTAACTTTTATCTCACCAAGCCCTTTCATCCCGAGAATTTAGTCGATTCAATTGGCAAAGTGTTACAGAATAACCCGGTTGATGTCTAAGAGACCATCATGGAACGAGATTACTTTAAAATTCGGGTGTCGGGACAAGTGCGGGTGGCGTTACCCTTAGCGGCCATTGAAGCCGCCTTGCAGATTGATCGGCAATTGATTTGTCCCATTCCTGGTGTGATGCCCAGCTTACTCGGGGTCATCAATCGCCAGGGAGTTTTAACCTGGGTGTTAGACACCAGCCAATTTTTAGAACTTCCCTCCCTCGTCTCATCTCAACGCTTAAATTTGCCCGGCCAGGCGGTGAAAGCGCTGTTATTAACCCGCCAGAATCGCGAATCAGAGTCGCCAGGCTCAGAGCGTGACCGCCGCGCCTATGTGGGGGCTGGACCCAACCGACAACGGCAAACCGTCGCCTGTGTTGTGGCCGACCTAGAACGGGTGTTTTCCTCATCGCGATCGCGCCAAGTCAAGCAACAGCTCAAACCCAGACTACAACCCCTCTTACCCGAAGTGGTCTACGACGGCCGCGAGGGCGTCGCGGTGTTAGATCCTCAGGCCCTCCTCGATGCCCTACAGCGGCAGCCAATCCCCAGGCGTTTGCCAGCAACAGCCCCTGACCTGAAACGCCCTCATGCGGAGTAAATTATGGCTCAACCCTACTCGGACCTGAACCCAGAACTCGAACAAGATACCGTCAGTTCGACCCATTCCCTAGACTTACTCGATTTGCTCTTGAAAGCCAATCAATTTGAGCAAAACGGGGAGGGCGATCGCGCCCGAGAGCTATATCAACAAATTATCGAACAGGATGAAGAGGGCGTTTGGGGACAAAGCGCCCGCAAAGCCCTAGGGGAAACGCCTGCAAGCGATGAACTCGCCGATACGCAATTTGGCGAAAACAACCCCATCCCTCAATCCTTACTCGCCGCTCCCGCCACCCCTAGCCCTCCTCCGTCCCCCGCCCCATCGCGCCGCAGACGGCGGAAATTCCCCCTCGGGGTCAAATTAAAACTGATGGCGATCGCCGCCGCCCTCATACCCCTAGGAACCGCCGCTCTGGCTAGTCTTTGGCTGTTACCCGACCCCCAACAAAATCCGCGATCGCCCCAGCCGTCATCCCCCGAGAATCTGCCCCTAGATCGCCAACTCGAAGAGCAGCTAGAGGGGGCGCAGCCGTCACCCCGTCGTCCCTATCTCTGGATTACCCTCCTCGCCAGTGGCAGTGCCATCATCAGCCTCAGTCTCATTCTGCCCCGCTTGCATCGCTGGGGACGAGAATTAGAGGAGATTGCCGACTACAGCGAACAAGTTAACCAGGACAACGCCCTAGC
Organism: uncultured Phormidium sp.; assembly: GCA_964644215.1. Lineage (GTDB taxonomy): Bacteria > Cyanobacteriota > Cyanobacteriia > Cyanobacteriales > Geitlerinemataceae > Sodalinema. The sequence goes on along the minus strand of CAZXWM010000045.1, from coordinate 14,012 downwards.
CCGCCTAGACATTACCCCCAGCGACAACGAAATTGGCAGCATTGTCCAACAACTACGGGAGATGCTCGATCGCCTCACCTATCAAGGAGAACGACTCGGGCAACTCGAACGACAGCGCGATCGCGACCATTACCAACAACAGCAGGAAAAACAACGACAGCAACAGCAAGCCATGGATTTACTCGAACGGCTCGAAGCCGCTCGTCGGGGCAATCTCACCATCCAAGCTCCCCTGAGTGATGGCGCAATCGGGGCCATCGCCGATGCCTTTAACGCCACCACCGCCAGCCTTCGTCGTCACCTCAGCCAAACCAGCCAAATCAGCGATCGCCTCAAGCAAGAAAGTCAAACCAGCCACCTGGCCGCCCATCAACTCTACCAAAAGGTCGATGACCAATCCCAACACCTACAAACCGCCCTAACCCACGTCATGGCCATGAGTCAAGCCATGACACAACTGGGCCAGCGTCAGCACGACATTCGCGCCCTGGCCCAACAGATTAGCCAAACCGCCCTCGGCGGAAGTGAGGAACGCTCCGAAGCCGTTAGCAGCATCGACAGCCTACGAACAACCGTCGCCAACAGTTCCAAAAAAGCCAAGCGTCTGGCAGAATCAGCTCAAGAGGTCTCGCAAATCCTAACCGTTGTCGTGGGCATTTCTGAACGGGCCAACCTCCTGGCCTTTAACGCCGCCATCGAAGCGGCCCGAGCCGGAGAGCGAGGCCCCGGATTTCGCCAAGTGGCTGACGACGTCAGGGGGTTAGCCGTTCAAATTGGCGAATCCACCGCCGACATCGAACGACTCATCAATGGGATTCAACAGGAAACCGCCGAAGTCCTCGATGTCCTCGAATCCGGAACCTCCGAGGTGGTCAATAGTACCCGTTGCGTGCAACAAACCCAAACTACGCTACGCCAAGTCATGAATCTTTCCCAAGACATTGAAACCACCCTATCCGCCAGCCAGGAAAATCAGCCGCCACCGCTTGAGGACGCTGACCCTCTCCCCACACAGCTAGAACAGATCTATAATCGCTCTCTCGGGACGGCTCAAGAGACTCAACAAATGCTTGCTGCTCTCGGGCAACTGGCTGAGGACATTGAGAGTCTCCAAGCCACCCTGGCAAACTTTCAACTTGAACCACTTAAATAAGTGGGTTGAATACCTTTTAAGTCTCCTGTTTCCCGAACAGTTTTCACCAGAACCCAGAGCGATTTGTCAGCATCCACCTTCAACTGTCCACTCGCCTAATTCCTCGTTAAACGCCATGAAACATGTATTTGTTGTCGAAGACGGTCACGCCGAACAAAAAATGATGCGGGCCTTACTTGAACAATCAGGATTTCAAGTCACCCTAGCCAGTGCCGTCGATGAAGCCTGGGACAAACTCAAAGCCATTTCGCCCCCACATCTGTTTATTTTAGATATTGTTATGCCCGGAAAAAGTGGCTTAGAATTATGCCGTACCATCCGCGAAACGCCTAATCTCAAAGACACTCCCGTTATATTTTGTAGTTCTAAAAGCGAGGAGTTTGACCGATTTTGGGCGCTCCGTCAAGGCGCACAAGCTTACCTGATTAAACCCTACGCGCCCAAAGAACTCCTCGACGCCGTCTATCAACATATCCAATAGGCCCGCGCCCGGTTCTGTTGTTCCCTCTACCTCGCTCCCATCATGTCCGATCGCCCCGCCCGATCGCTGTCTGACCCGACCCCTGGCGCCGCCAATCCCGAAGCGGCGGCGTCAGGAGATCCGCTCCTCCAACAACTGCTCGAAGCCAACCGCTACGAGCAGTCCGGGGCGCTAGTTGAGGCGCGATCGCTCTATGAACACCTCATTCACCAAGATCCCGAAGGCTTTTATGGTATTAGCGCCCGCAAAGCCCTCAACCACCTAGGTGAGAGCGACTCTGCTGAGTCGAGTCTAGCCACCTCAAGCGCCACCTCTGAGTCGGCCACCGGCCTCTCATCTCTACCCCAAGCCGCCAAAACCTGGTTAAGCCATTGCTGGCAAGATCTCAGCTTTACCCACAAACTCACCACGCTCCTAGTCAGTGGTTCCGTCATTCCCGTGGCCATCACCACCCTGTTTTTGGTGGCCCGAACCCAAGAGCGGGTTCAAGAAGACTTCCTGGCTCAACTCAACTCCGATGTCGCCAGTTGGGGCAGCGACTATGTCATGTGGACCGAAGATGACAGTTTCACCGAAGCCGAAAACCTCTCCCAACTTGTCGCCGTCCGCGATATTAACCTCAGCAACCCCCAGCAAGTTGCCCAAGAACGCCGCTACCTCGATGCCCTAGCCACCGAAGCCTTAGCCGCCGGCGATCGCAACCGCGCCGACACCACCAAAAGCTTTCGCATCCTCACCGATGCACAAGGAAACACCGTCGCCCAGGGCATCAAAATTCACACCTCCGCCCTCAACGAATCCCCCTATCCCCCCGTTCCCGCCCCAGATCGTGACATTGATGCCAGTGAATTTCAACGCATCGACACAGAACCCGGCATCGCCCTGGGCGACCTAGATATCGTGCGCACCGCCCTCGAGGACGGCGAACCCCAACGAGGCATCGAAATTCTGCCCTCAGAGATCATCAGCCGCCTGGGATTGCAACCCCAAGCTGAAATTCCCCTACGAGAGTCCCTGGCCCGCATGACGCAACCGCCACCGTTACCCGTATCAGAACGAGACTTTGCCCTAGATGACTTTCAAGCCGGACTCACCACCGTGGTTGTCTATCCCGTGCGTCTCAACGGGGCCATTGTCGGAACCACCATCGTCGGCGTTCTGCATAACCGACATCACGCCCTACTCGATGAATTTCAACAGCTTTTCGGGGCGGAAGCTCTATCAGTCTATGCCCAAGATTGGCGCGTCAACACCAACATCAATGCCGGAGACGGAACCCGCGCCATCGGCACCTTGGCCCCCGCTCCTGTCGTGCGAGCCGTCCTAGAGGAGGGCCGCGATAACGTTTCCTTGGTCGAAAATATCGACGGCAACAATTATCTCACTGTCTATCGTCCCCTCTATGACCACACCCAAGGCAACAATCCGGACGTGAACCCCATTGGTATGGTCTCCGTGGCCCGGCCCCAAACGGAACTCGAACAACTGATTCGCGCCCAGCAACTGCTCGGAATTGCCGTCGGTGGGGGAGCGGCGTTGATTGTCAGTGGGATTGCCATCGTTGTGGCCAAAACCTTCGCCAAATCTCTCGAAGACTTAGCCGCCTTTGCCCAACGAGTGGGACGAGGCGAACGAGGGGTTCGGGTTGAGAGTACCGAACGAACCGACGAGATTGGTATTTTGTCCCAGCAACTCAATCAAATGGCCGCCAGTATTGAGATCAATATGGCCTCGGTTGAGCAACAAGAAACCCTGCGTCGCCAAGAAGCTGAACAGCAACGGCACGAAAAGGAACGCCTACAGCGTGGGGTGATGAACCTGTTGTTGGAAATTGAAGGAGCGCAACGAGGGGATTTAACGGTTAACGCGGCGGTGACTGATGGGGCCGTCGGGTCTATTGCTGATGCCTTTAATACCACCATTATCCGGCTGCGAGAGCTGGTGTCTCAGGTGCAAACCATCGCCAACCAAGTTAATGACCTGGCGGCTGATAATACCCCCGTGATGCAGCAACTATCACGGGATGCGACGGTGCAAGCTCAAGAGATTAGCCGCACTCTGGGGACTGTTGCCCAAATTGTCGAGTCGATTCGTGTGGTTGACCAATCGGCTCAACAGGCGGCGGCGATCGCCCAACAGGGAGCTAAAACCGCCCGCGATGGGGAGGAAGTGATGGACCTAACGGTGTCGAGTATTAAAAATATCAGTGCCGCTGTGGCTGAAACCGCCAGCAAAGTCGATCGCCTCACGGACTCGTTTAAGCAAATCTTACAAATTCTGACGATTATCTCGGGAATCTCCGAACGAACCAACCTATTGGCATACAATGCCAGTATTGAGGCCTCTCGCGTTCCTGGGGAATATGGACAAGGGTTTCGGGTGGTCGCCGAAGAAGTCCGTCGCCTGGCAGGACGAGCCACGGAGGCCACACGCAGTATTGAGCAAATCGTTGAGATTATTCAGCAGGACACCGTGGAAGTGCAACAAGCGATGGAAGTGGGCAAATCGGAGGTGGCCGAGGGAACTGAACGAGTGGCCCAAACCAAACAAACCTTGAAAGGCTTAGCGGATCTCAGTCAGACCATTGATCAATATGTGCAAGCCATTTCGCAAAATACCACCACCCAACGCTCGGCCTCGAAACAGGTCAATCAGATGGTCGAACAGGTCTCGGCGATGACGGAAAACACATCAGCGACAGCACAAACGGTCACTGAATCCCTCGAAGAACTCCGACAGGCCGCTGCAACCCTCAAAGACTCTGTGGCTCAGTTCCGGCTGTAGAGATGTGCTGTTGGAGATTTTCTCTTAAATACTGAACCCTCACCCTCAATGATACTCTGTCATGAATTACAGTCTTGATCCCGATGTCTTGGCGGCGATCGCCGAGGAAGCGCGACAATGTTTTCTCGAAGAAGATGCCCCAGTCTATTTACAGGTGTTGCAAGAGGGATTGCAACAGTTAACCGCCGGCCAATCCCCTGACTATCAGGGGCTAATGCGGGCCGCTCACTCAGTTAAGGGGGGGGCGGGAGTCGCTCAGATGCCGGGGTTAAGTCGTCTGGCGCATCCTCTCGAAGATCTCCTCGAAGCCTGGAATGAGGGCAAAATTCAGGGAGAGCAGCAAGAGACGGCGTTAGGCCTGTTGCAAGAAGGACTTGAAACCTTGACAGAGTTGCTGGAGTCGGCTCAAGCTCAGGGGATGGATTTAGAGCCAGATCCTCAGCTACTAACAGCACTGACGAGCTTTCAGGGACAGCTTCAGCCAGAAGACTCCTCCTCAGCAGACCCCCCATCGGCCTCTGTCTCGCCAGGGAAAGCGCGTCTGATTCGCCAGGCCCTGACCTCGGATTTAGAGGCCTGTTTGCAGACCCTAGAAGGTCATCTTAAAGAACAGCGGCCCAACTTGCGCGAGGCGATCGCCCTGTTCCTCGATGAATGTCTGTTACTTGGGGAAGCCTATAGTTTAGAGTGGCTTGTGGCCAAAATTGATGCGGTTAGTCCTGCGATCGAGACTTGTCGCAATCCCCAGGAACTACGGCCCTTAGCGAAGCAACTGATCACCGAGTTGCGATCGCAACGAGATCGCTATCTCGCCAACTTAGAGCCAGGAGGGTCGCCGGGAAAGTCTCAAGGGGGTAGATCCCCCAGTCCCGGCACAACCTCAGAACCGCCCCAGACCCCAGAGAAGGCGGCAAATACAGAAAATATAGGAAATACCACCCCAGTCCCCGCCAAAGCACCTTCCTCCCCCTCCCTGCGCCAGCAACAGTTACGGATTCCCTTAGAACGTATGGAGTTAATGGGCAGTTTAGTCGGAGAGTTGATCGTCTCCCATGAACGGCTCACCCTGCAACAGCGACAACTCAAACAGGCCAGCCAAACCCTGCGGCGCATTGTGCAACAGGTGAAACCCGTCCGAGATGATGTGCAAACCCTTTATGACCGCCTCTCGACGCTCGATCATCAATCCCAGCCTGATGCCGTCAGCGAGGAGGTGGGAGAGTTTGATTTATTGGAACTCGATCGCTACACCGCCTTGCATAGTAGCCTACAAACCTTCGAGGAGTTGATTGCTCAAGTGCAAGAAACCCGCCTCGACATTGATATTGTCAGCCGGGAACTGGCTCAGGATCTCGGACAAGTTCGCCGAGATCTCGACCATCTCTATGACGAAGTGACGACCTCGCGCTTAGTTCCCTTTAAGATTTTCGCCGAGCGCTTTATTCCCCAGCTAGAACGGCTCAATCGCCGCTGTGACAAAACCTCTCACTTAGAGATTTCTGGAGAAAATGTCCTCGTCGATCGCATTGTCTTAGAACAGCTACAAACGCCCCTGACGCATCTGCTCAATAACGCCTTAGATCATGGCATTGAAGCCCCCGAAGAGCGCCGCCTGTTGTCGAAGCCGGATCTGGCTCAAATTCACTTAGGCGCACGCACAGAGGGCAGTGAGGTGGTGATTACTATTGCTGATGATGGCCGGGGAATCAATTTAGAGTCGGTGTACCGTAAAGCTGTAGAACGAGGGGTGTTAGGGAATGGAGTCTCGATGAGCCAGTTACCCCGCGAGATGCTGCTGAATTTGATTTTTGAGCCGAGTTTTTCTACCGCCGATGCGGTGAGTGATATTTCCGGGCGCGGGGTGGGGATGGATGTGGTTCGCACTCAGGTGCAACAGTTACGGGGTAGTGTTGAGGTGGATACGGTTCCCTCGAAAGGAACGACGTTCACGATTCGCTTACCGTTGAGTTTGAATTTGCTGTCGGTGTTGTTATGTCAGATTGGCCAGCAGTTGGTGGCGATTCCCAGTGATACGGTGTTGGATGTGTTGCTCTACGATGATGCGGTGGGTATGGGGCAATTGTTTGGCCCTGGGGAGAGGTTAACGCCAGGCTTAGCGGCGGCGAACAGCCCGGAGGAGGTGGAACGCTCGATGACGTGGCGCGGCCAGGTGTTGTCGCTGTCGCCTTTGTGGGATCTACTCCCGTATCCGACGGCGGCGACGGTGTCTCATCGGCCACGGGTGGTGTTGGTGCTGCGGGGGGCGACGGAACCCCTGGCGGTGGCCATCGATCGCATTGCTGATGAACGACAACTGATTCTGAAGCCGTTTGATGATACGGTGGCGATTCCTCCCTATTTGGCGGGTTGCGCCATTTTGGGAACGGGGGAGGCGGTGCCGACGATTTTGCCTCGTTTTCTCAAGGCGAAGTTAGCCCAGCCAGAGCAGCCGGCGCGCCCCGAGAGGCGAGGATCGTCTCGGGGAATGGAGGTGCCGACGATTCTGATTGCGGAGGATTCAACGGGGGCGCGGCGATCGCTCGAACGGATTTTGAGTTCAGCGGGGTTTGCGGTGGTTCCTTGTCGCGATGGCCAGGAGGCCTGGAAGAAGTTGGAACAGCGACAGGGCCAGGTGGATTTGTTGGTGACGGATATTGAGATGCCGATTCTCAATGGGTTTGATTTGTTGGCCCGGATTCGCGCTCATGGGAGTTGGTATGGTTTGCCGACGATTGTTTTAACGTCACGCACGGGCGATCGCCACCGCCAAAAAGCTCAAAGTTTGGGTGCTAACAGCTATTTGGGTAAACCGGTTGCTCCGGCTGAACTCTTGGCAACCATTGAAGGCCTGTTAACGGTAGATCATCTCTGATGGTTGTGTGTTGAGAATGGTTAACAGTTGGTAACAGTTGACAGTGAACTCCGGCCAGTATAGGATTCAGTAATATAGGCAACAATTTTGTCATCTGTGCCGGGCGCGATCGCCTCAATCCGGGTCATTTCAATTAAAGTCAAAACAACGAATTTGACGGTCTTCGCTGTGAGTGACGATTCATTACAAATGATTGACAATAACGAGTTACTATGGCTGAGTTGACTGTTGGGGCAAAAGTGCGGTTAGTGAGCCGCCCTCCTTACCTGAAAACGGCTGATCCAATGCCGATGTTACGGCCGCCAAATCTCCTGGATGTGGGAATGGAAGGGGTTGCCATCACTCGCAATCCGGGACAAACTTGGACGGTTAAGTTTGAACGGGGAACCTATCTTTTAGACAGTCAGTATTTGGAGTTGGTTGAGGATTAAATCGTAAAAATAGACAGACAAAATGGGACTATCATAAAATACCAATCTTTTGCCAAATAAAAGATAAACCCACTCAATTTGTCATCTTTGAATTGTCAATTATTTTTTGACTTTAGCTGAGTCAAGGCGATCGCCGCCGCCTTTTGTTCCGCGTCTCGTTTGCGTGATCCAGTTCCCGTTGCAGCCGCTTGATTCTGAATCAAAACTTGTACAACAAAGGTGCGATTGTGAGGTTGGCCACGCTCTTCAACAACACGATATTGAGGTGGAACACCGTAGTTTTTTTGAACCCACTCTTGTAGCCGTGTTTTGGCGTCAGTGATGCGATCATTGAGTTGTCCCTCCAAGGTGGTATCATTCTCCATGTCGGCGATCGCCTTCGTCAATAGCGGTTCAACAAACTCTCGCACCGCCTCAATTCCTGCATCAAGAAAATACGCACCAATCACCGCTTCAAATACATCACTCAAAAGCGAATCTTTTTCATAGCCTCGGTTTTTTAGTTCCCCCTGTCCCAGTTTAATCCACTCATTCAGATGGAGTTGTCGTGCTAGACTGGCAAGATGGGTTTGTCCGACTAACTTAGCACGCAGTTTACTCAGTTTTGCTTCACTAAACTCGGGATATTTTTGATACAAACATGAGCCACTAATAAAGTTTAGAACGGCATCTCCTAAAAACTCAAGTCGTTCATTATCATCGAGAGGTTCTGCACATTCATTGGCATAAGAACGATGCACAAATGCTTGTCTTAGTAATGTTTTATCTTTAAACTTCAGGGGAAATCTTAGTTCTGGCATCCTGTTTTTATGAATTAACGATTTGCTGTGATCGTTTCTATGTATTTTGCTATTTATAAACTCAATTTTGTGATTCAATTTTATGTCCTAAAACCGTAAAGACTTGACGTTCTTTAAATAATGCCAATAAATCCATATTGATATGATAGAGCTGAGCTTCCTCACTGAGAAGGCTTAAGGCTTGAGCGACAGACAAGCCAGTTTTATGGGGGCGATCGCCGGCGGTTAGGGCATCATAAATATCGGCGATCGTCAACATCTGACTCTGTAAAAGAATGTCTTGAGCTTTCAAACCTTGAGGATAACCACTTCCATCAAGTTTTTCATGATGAGCAAAAGCAATTTTCGGCACATTCGCCAAAGTTTTCGTCCAAGGAATTTGTTTTAAAAACTCATACGAATTACTCACATGAGCCTCCATCTGAGTCCGTTCTAACGCCGTCAGATTTCCCTGTAAAACCCGTAATTTCTCCAACTCTTCAGCCGTAATTAAAGGCTTGAGACTCCCCTCAACATCACGATAATGATAGTTCGCCATCTCGTCGAGGAGCGCCAACGACTCAGAGGCTAAAGGTTGAGGCGTATCCGCCAATTCAATCACCCGCCAATACTGCTCTAATTGACGCAACTGTTTCCCTAATCGCTCATCAAGAGTCTGAATCGCCTCAGCCTGGGAACAGGTATCTTCAGACTCTCGCGGTTGCGAATCATCAATCAACTGGCGATACTTAGCCTGTACCGCATCAAGTTCGAGAGTTCGCCGAGCAACAGCAAACCGTTGACGGATTAGATCGAGTTGATAAGGATAGAGTTTCTTTTCCTTAACCAAAATGGCTTCAGGAACACCAATTTTGCCAAAATCATGCAGGAGAGCCGCATAGCGAAGTTCTTGCTGTTGAGCCTTGCTAAACTGAATATCTTGCCACACTCCCCTGGTGACTGTATTCACTTCTTCACTGAGACGAACCGACAACTGAGCCACCCGTTCCGAATGGCCCGAAGTGCAGGGATCTCGCATTTCAATGGCTTGGATTGAGGTGCGGATAAAGCCTTCAAATAACTGTTCGATATTTTTTTGTAAATGATTGCGCTCAATCGAAATTCCCGCTTGACTCGCCAGAAATTGCACCACTCGACATTCCCAAGAGCTATAGGGAACCGTAGCCTCGACAACATTTTCAGGACGTAAAATTAAATCAGCTTGGCGTTTACGATTGAGAAGTTGTAGAACACCAATGGTATCCCCGTGACGGTTTCGCATCGGTACCGCTAACATGGAGCGAGTACGATAGCCAATGTCTACATCAAAGTTGCGGTTGAAATGATAGGGAGCATCCTCGGGGGGATGGTAAGCATCGGCAAGGTTCAGTAACTCTCCCGTCAGAGCCACATAACCCGCAATACTCTGCTTCGTCAGAGGCATCGCAAACTCACGAAACGACACCGCCGGGCGAGAATCGTTTTGAGCCGCCTTAAAGAGTAGCACTGAGAAGTCTGGGCAACTGCGATCGACGAGATAGAGACTACCGGCATCACTACCGGTCATTTCCCGGCTTTTGCAGAGAATCAGATTCAGCAGTTCACCGAGATCGTAACGGCTCGATAGAGCTGCACCGATATCAAACAACTGCTCAATGAACTCTATATGCTCACCATCATCACTGAGAACGTTAGGATCAGGAACTACCATCGTTGAATGTGGAGTGGATTGGCCACCGCTCTTGAGTTGCGAAAATGATAGCACTCACTGCGATCGCCTGGGGTTTCTCCTGCCGTTTTTCTCGGGTTCAGATCGGGCCGACATCTGATTCTCTACCCGTTTCGCCCAAGTTTGACTAGACGGCCGAAATGGTTTTCGCCATCTCAAAGTCGCTCTCAGTCAAGCCACCGGCATCATGACTGGTGAGACTAACGCTCACCTTATTGTAAGAAATACTCAAATCTGGATGATGGCCAGCAGACTCAGCCGGTTCAACCAGTTTATTCACAAAATCGATCGCTTGCAGAAAGTCTTTAAACTCAAAGGTTCGTTTGAGTTCCTTACCTTCAACCGTCCACTCCGCCAGTTCACTGGCTTTGCTTTGGATTTCATTACTATTGAGTAACGCCATAGTCTGTCAACTCCGTAACATTGATGATTTTCCGACAAGCCAACTCCTGGACAAGAGCCAAGCTTCGACTTGCACTGATTTGAAGCTAACGTATCTGCCCAAAAATTACGAGGAGCAACATGAGATCCGGCGTGAGTCAAGGCAGTATAATCGAATCAAGTCAGTGAGTTCACCCGTCCTCAAACAGCACCAATCGTCATGTTAGCAACCTCCCGCTCTCACAAAGTTACCTGGGATCTGTTACCCGATGATGTTGTGCTACCCAACGATCCTGTGGATAACATCAACCAGCCTGCCCTCGCCGCCGCTCTCAGCGAAAGCCTCAGCTTCGCGGGACGACTTCCTGAAACCGCCCTAGTATCCACGAACTACGGAATTTGCGCCACCCTTGACGAGCAGTTGGTGATTAAAGCCCCAGACTGGGCCTTCATCCCCGAGATTGCCGTGGCACGAGAGGATGTCGTCCGTAGCTATACGCCCCAACTCCAGGGACAACCGCCCTTATTGGTGCTGGAGTTCCTCTCAAACCAAGGGGGGCAGGAGTATTCAATCAAAGAAACCTATCCCCCCGGCAAGTTCTTTTTCTACGAGCAAATTCTCCAAGTCCCCAATTACGGTATTTTTGACCCAGAAACGGGCATCTTGGAATTGTACCGCCTGAACGAAAACCAGCGTTACGTCCTAGTCTCGGCCAACGAGGAGAATCGCTTTTGGCTGCCCGAAATGGGGCTGTTCCTCGGTTCATGGCAAGGATGCCGCGAGAATCGGGACGGCTTTTGGCTACGTTGGTGGGATGAGCAAGGGACGCTCCTATTATGGGGAGCCGAGCAAGTTCAACTTGAACGCCAACGAGCTGAGCGACTCCGGGAGCAACTGCGGGCTGCTGGATTGGAGCCAGAGGACTAGCTAGATGGCTGGTTTTGGCTAACCCGTTGCACGAAGGCTGCGGTTTCGCGGACGAAGGCTTCGGGTTCTTCGTAGGGCATCACGTTTCGCCCTGGAATCAGGGTTCCTTCGGCATTCGGGAGCTGGCTGAGATAGTCGTGGAGGCGTTTGTCGGCGGGGTCGTTTTTGCCGCGTCGACTAATCCCCGAGGCCCCTTCTCCAAATAAAACCTTCACCGGCTGCTGAAGTTGGCGGATGTCGGGGCCGTAATCTTGCCGCCAAAAGCCAGCCAGGAAGGAGAACACGGCATGACGGCTGGCTAAGTCGGCGGCCCCTTGCTGTAGAGTATTGAGCCAGTTGGCATCCACGTCGTCGGCTTCGGCAAAGAGTTTGTCTTGGGAGAACGATCGCAGAAAGGCTTCTCGGCGAGCATAGCGATAGAATCCCCAGCCTAAGGGCGTGTCGAAAAAGAGATTCCAGAGCAGTTTATTTTGGCGGGGTTTAGCTTCCCGCGTCATCACCCCCCAGGCAGGAGGTCCCGATAAGACAACTCCAGTGATCTGTTCTGGGACCTGTTGAGCGAGTCGGAGGGCCACGGGAAATAAGGCCCCCTGAACAACAACAATCACGGGTTCTTGAATGACGGTATCGATAAAGGCCTGCAATTGTTGCGCCCAATCCTGGGGACGGTAGGCAATTCGCGGCATATCGCTCTGGCCACAACCGAGCAAATCAGGGGCATAGAGGGGATTGGTTTGCCCCTGACGCTGCCATTCGTTGCTAAATCGTTGCCAGAAATGGCGCGATAGGCCGACACCGATGGGATGGATGAGCAGTAGGGGCTGGCCTTGGCTGGCATCGCTGCGGTGGACGGCGTAGGCACAATGGTAGTTTTGCCAGGAATAGGTCTGGGTGGGGGGAGTTTCGAGGGAAGGGGAGTTGGGAACGGCTGTGGCCATGGTCGCGATCGCTGTTTTGGATAAGGTCTGGTTCTATGCTATACAATGCTTAACAGTTAGACCTGAAATTGACTCCAAACGAAGTGACACCCCCTAAGATTGAGGCTCTTTGAGTTAGCGGTTGACTATGGTTTTTGGGGTTCAGGGTTTGAGAGTCCCCTGAGTAACCAGGGTGGCCCCCATAAAATCAATACTTATGACACAAGGCTGCTGCGATAATTTACCCCTATTAGGATTTGACCCCGGCCGCGATAAATGTGGTCTGGCGGTGGTTCAAGGAATGGGTAACGTTTTGGAGGCTCAAGTGGTGGACAGCGATCGCGCCCTCGACACCCTACAAACTCTATGCGATCGCTTTGGCAGTACAACGCTAATTATTGGCGATCGCACCACCTCGCGCCAATGGCAAGACCGTATTGCTCAAAACCTCCCGGATTTAAGGCTGGTGAGGGTTAATGAGCATAACAGCACCTTGGCCGCTCGCGATCGCTATTGGTTAATGTATCCACCACGGGGATTGGGGCGCCTAATTCCGCAAGGATTGCGACTTCCACCTCGGCCAATCGATGATATTGTGGCTATCTTGCTAATTGAACGCTATCTCAACCCAGATTAAATGCTGCTCATGAGTCCCAGTGCTAAGGTTAAAACGACCCTGATTTCCGCTGGAGTGGTTTTAGTGGCCGTGGCGATCGCCTTCTCGGTACGCTCTCGTAGTCTCACGGAAAATCTCGCCTGGGAGACTCCCGAAAATGTTGATTCCTCCTGGCGACAAGAACAACTCCGTAAATCATCGTTGAGTCAGCCCTATTTAAGTGCGATCGCCGCCGGACAAGCGAGTTTAGAAGCCGAAGACTACGAAGCCGCAGTTAACGACTTTACTCGCGCGATTAACCTTTCTCCTGACAGCACCCGAGGCTATCATGGACGGGCGATCGCCCGCCTGAAAACAGAGGATTATGACGGGGCCATCGTCGATTTTACACGGGCCTTAGAACTTGATGCAGACGATGCCCGCACCTACACCAATCGAGGCCGCGCCTACAGCGCCTTGGGTGAGGCTGAGGCCGCTCTGGAGGACTACAACCGGGCGCTCGCCCTAAATCCCGACTATGGGGACGCTTACTTCAATCGAGCAAGTCTCTACTTTGAACTCGAAGACTACGAGCAGGCCCTGACGGACTTCACCGAAACCCTTGTCGCCGAACCCGAATCGGCCAAAGCCTTCTACAATCGGGCCATGGTTTACCTAGAACTCGATCGCCTCAACAGTGCGATCGCCGATTTAGAAACCGCCGAAGCCCTCTTTCGTAAACAAAACAACTTTACGGCCTCAGAATATACCCTCGAAACCCTAAAAGACCTAGATCCTCGTTAGGGACACCCAGCCACCGCCACCCCGATCACGAGGCATTCCCTCAACTGGGGGGTCAATTGCCCCTATGATGGAAACAGTGGCACACTAAAAATTTGGCACTTAGCAATTTGGCAACTTAGAAATTTGGCATGGGAACCGTCTGGGAACTCGACTTCTAC
>CAZXWM010000044.1:1580-16844 GCA_964644215.1 uncultured Phormidium sp. | reverse complement strand
CGTACCTTTATGGTCGCCCTCTTTCGGCAAGAGGGGGGAACCCAGCCCTAACCCTGACTGTGGAGGAAAAACCCATGTAGGGGCAATTTCTTGTGGCGCTGGGTGAAGTTAGGACTCGGGAGAGGGTTGGGACTCCCGCAGGGTGGGGTAAAAGCTGGCGATGATGCCTAGACTGAGCCACCAGAGGGTATTGAGTTGGGGACGATACCAGACCGTATCCACTAAGCCATGGGCCATGAAGCCGGCTAGGGTGGCGATCGCCGCGATGAGCCAGAAGGCTTGAGGATTGGCGCTCTGACGCAGCCGTTGCAATTGTAGCAAAGTCTGTTGAACGGTGATGGCAAGCAACCAGAGAAAGGCGGTGAGGCCGATGAAGCCGGTTTCGACGGTGATTTCTAAGAGAACGGAATAGGCGCTTAAGGCGCTGTAGCGGGGGCGCATATAAAGAGGATACACCTGATTGAAGGCATCGTTTCCGGGGCCAATGCCCAGGAGAGGATGGTCTCGAATCATCTCTAGGACGGCATTCCAGACGTTGATGCGGAAGTTGTTACTACTATCGCCTCGGCCGATGAACAGACTCGAAACGCGATCGCGGATGGGAGGAACGGCGGTCACAGCGATTAAGAGTACGGCGACGGTGATTCCGAGTAGGCCGGGAATGGCCCAGTTGCGCCAGGGCTGCGGTAGGCGATCGCGCCACCCATAGACGGCAAAGAGGGCGAAGATAAATAGGGTGGCTGCCACGCCAATCCAACCGCCACGACTGTAGGTGTTGAGGACGACAATGCTGTTGACGGCTAACATCACCAACGCTAAGGCTTTGGCACTCCAACGTTGCCAAGCGAACAGCGCTCCTAAACTGAAGGCGATCGCGGGAATGAGATAGCCCGCTAGGAGGTTGGGATTGCCCAGATAGCTATACACCCGAGTTACGGTGGCTGAGGCGGAGTCGGGATCAGTCCAGGTGGCTAGAGGGGCAGCGCCAAAGAAGACTTGACGCAGGCCATAGACGCTGACAATTAAGGCCGTGTGCAGATAAACGGTAATGAGGAGCGATCGCAGCCAAGGAGTCCGCAAAACTCGTGCTGAGAGGGCAAAAACCACTAAAAATAGGCTCAGTTTAACCCATCCCTGTAGGGCGTCCTGGGGAACTCGTGAGCAGGCTGTGGCAATGCTGGCAATGAGCCAATAGAGGCCTACACCCAGGTGAATCGGGGTTAGGCCCAAATCACTCTCGTCTGACAGCAGCAACAATAGTAAAAACCCGGCACAGAGAACTAATAAGATGCCGATGAGCGTGGTGGAGACGAAGGGCGCTAGGGCAAATAGAACGGCCAACAACAGCACGCCGAGGCTGTCGGCCCATTGCATCAACCAACTCCCGGCCCTCCAGCGTTGTAGAGAGCCAACCAGCAGACGATAGCCGTAACTTCCGCTCTGCCATGGCTGCGGGGACCATTGGGATAGGGTAACTGTGTTCCAAATGTCAGTCATAGAAAAACGGGGCGTCGCTCGACATCCCCAAATGACTTATCTTATCGTTGACGGCAGACCGTTGACGGTGATTCCTCGAAGCTACTCTGGAAAAGTGACAGACAAACAATTACAAAGAACAGTCCTAAAACCTAAGCTGTATAAAGCTTTTTTAGTTTCTTGATGTCTTCTTTTATCTGTCACTTATGCAACTTGGCGCACCTCCAAGAGAGTCTAGGAGTTGGTGGTTTGAGAGGCCAACATCTGTTTGAGTTTCGATAGCTCATCAGCCCAACGAGGATCGGGTTGAGTGCTGTCGGAAGAACTCGAACCCCGGCTCGACGACGAGCCGGAACGAGAGCGGTTGGAACTCCCGGATTTGGCGGCGGGGGCGCTATCGGATTTTTCCTTGCCTTTCTTACGAGGCATGGCTTTCTCGACTTTGAGGGCGGTATCTTTGAACTCTTTGCCGTTGAAGGCTTCGACGATTTGATCGGCTTGTTCGTCATTTTTGGCGGTGACGAAGCCAAAGCCACGACATTTGCCGGTTTTGCGATCGGTAATGACTTTTACTGAAAGAAGTTCACCCGCATCCTGAAAAAAGTTTTGTAGCTCGTCTCGCTCCACATCTTTGGGCAAGTTACCGACATAAAGGCGAATAGACATAGTGAGTAAACCTCTAAACTAAAGCGACGTATTTGAATGAAAAATCTCGATCTCAGCGGGGGACTTTGAACCGTCTTTTCTGGCGCACGGGCCATAAATTCCGCTCAAGTATCCCTAATCCTGCTGAGCCTATCTGAACCTGACCGGTTTGCTGGCATCTCTTAACCCCCTCCGTAACGGCTAAAACTGCGCCCGTCATTGCTCCGGCTCTTCTGCTGTAGCGTTGAATTTTGCTCGTGCATGAGGTTCGTTGCTGCTGCAATGACTGCTGTGAAATCCACGGTCTTAATGAGTCTGTCCCGTTTCAGAGCGTTGCATCACTCGATTTGGTTACGGACGGGTTGCTGATCTCGTCTTAGGGTGCATTCCGAAGCCGCGCTGGCAAGCCTTTCTCTACCGTATCACAGTTACCCCGCAGGATAAGTGTTTTCAGATTGGGGAACGCTCTGCTAATTTGTGCTTGGCGGGTTAAGGCTCGGTGACACAGAACTAGCAAGCGCGACTTTCTATCTTAAGGGGAAAAAGCAGGTTTGGCAAGAAAAACTGACTCAATTGTACGATTGATTGGCTTATTATTAACAAATGTAACAAACAATGCTGTTTAATGCAATCCCCCCGATCGCAAGCGTTGGTCTGATATAGTGATTGCACAGTGCTAACTCACCGTTTGCCGGCCCCTCGTCTTCAAGGGGGTATCAACCGGGACAGCCGAGTCAGGACCATGATTACGATATGTCTCAAACGCCACCCCCGTCAGAGGATAGACAACCCGGAGCGCTGCGATCGCTGCTGATTGGTGTATTGCGCCGCCTCATCGCCACCCTAGACGCTTGGCTAGTACGCCTCGAACGCCCCGAGCTGGCGGAACCCTTACCGTTATGGCAAAACCCCCTACTGTGGATTGGGGGGATTGCAGCGATCGCCGCTGTGGCGATCGCCGTTGTGGTCGTGCCACAATTCACCTCAGAAGCGACAGATGTAGCCGTCACACCCACCCCAGCTCCTGTCCGCGAAATGCCCTCAGTGGCTCCAGAACCGCCGCCGGTTACTCAGGCTCCGAGCCAAGATGAGACAGCAGATGAGATCGTACCCGATCGCCAACTCAACGAACCCGAACCCTCCTTACCGCCGTCAGCCCCCCCAGCCGTAGCCGAAACGCCACAGCTTCCTCAGGAGACGCCCCCAGAGAGGTCCCCTGAGCCGCTGAAGCCGTCGCCTCCCGCCAAAAAGCCAATTCAGCTAACCCCTGAACAGCAACTCATCGCCGCCGTGCGATCGCAAATCAGCGACGTCGCTCGTCCCTATGAAGACTGTCATCGCTCAGGCCTCAACCTCACTCAACAAGAAGAATGCAGCGACGACAACCGCTTTGTCAGCCGCATCAGCGCCAACTTCGAGGCCGATCTGTTGCGCGTCGAAATTACCCGCCAATGGTATGACCTCGATGGCAAAAAACGGTCAGAACTGGCCAATGGCCTTTGGAGTAAAGCCCAACGACTCGATTTTAGTCATGTGGAAATTGTCGATCCCCAAGGGGTTCTCGTAGCCCGTAGTCCCGTGGTCGGTAATGATGTCATTATCCTACGGCGATCGCGCTAACCCTGTTTGCCACATCTATCTAGGGACTGTCAATCTTGACGAAGACATCATAGCGGCTACTGCGTTCGTCCTGAAAGCCAACCCGCACGCCAATGGCCGCGATCGCATCTAAAAACTCCTGTTGCTCCGGTGGTAGCTGTAAGAGCGGTAAATCGAGAGATCGCTCCTGGCCATCTTCTCCCTCTTGAGTGGGATTGAAATTCAGGAAAAATAGACCATTACTGTCATCCGGCTCCCGAGGAACCACATCGTTAAACTCAGAATTACGAGTTAGAGACGACTCTGGCTGCGGCAACAATTGCCCCGCGACGGGGGACCCCACTGCAAAAAAGACCACTGAACCACTCAGCCAACCATGACTAACGCTCAATCCCTTGCGGTGAGTATCCCAGGTGACGAGACGGCGTTGTCCGAGTTCTTCGACTTCTACGTTGACCTCAAACCCATAGCGATCGACAACAGCGCGATCAATCCGTCTGAGAACCGTTTCCGTCGCTTCAATATCTCCCGTTTCAGCAATCACCACCAAACTCCCCGGTAGAGTTGTATCCTCGTCACGAGGCGTGGGAATCAAACCGAGGGCAAATTCTCCCGTCATCCAGGGTAACAGTTCGTTGTCGAGGTTAACATCAACGGTTTGCCCGAGGGCGCTACGAATCCAGGTGGCATTAATCGGCAGGAGGGGATTAGCTTGGGAATCTTGTAGATAATCCTGCCAAAGTTTATTAAAGTTGGAGCCAGCCATGACCATCATCGTTGTCGCGGGAAAACGATTGACGAGGGTTGGGGGAAGGTTATTCTCGACATCCAAGAGAGTCTCGCTTTCAGGATTGAGCCAGGAGAGGGTATGGAAGCGAATGCCGTTGTTTTCCAGGTCAATGGTGCTGGCCAAACCTTGAGTCTCTAAGGTTTCTAAGGCATTCGCATTGAGAGGATGAGTCGAATCCTCGGCTAAGGTGGCCAGTGAATCGGGTAGGTTGACAAACACACTGGCAAAATCCGTGGCCGGTAGAGCCTCCCAAGCTTGGTTATAGCCGGGAATCGTCAGAATCGATTGATTGTCCCGATAGGCATCTACGGCCCGGTTCACCGCACTCGATTCTTGAGAAACAATCAAGAAACGCCGTTCAACCACGGCTAGGGTAAGCGGACGGTTGGCCGCCTCTTCGCTAAGGGGATCGTCAATGTCGGGTTCATAGATGGTGACGCCGCGATAGCTGCGCTCCTCTAAGCCAGACTCCTCCTGCCGTTGCGCGACAATCGATCGCAGGCGGCCGGCATTGCCAATCGGCAGAATCAGTAGCTTGGCGCGATCGGCTCGCAGGTCTTCGGGGGGGGTGTCTTGGTCAATTTCAGGAGGGGGAAGAATGGTGAGGGTGATGCGATCGCCGACCCAGGGTGCGATATCCTCTTCATAACTATAATTTGACCCGGCCAAGAGATTGCCTTGCAGTTGCGTCAGTCCCTCTTGAAAACGAGCCTGACTTTCCTCAGTGCCATAGTTGCGTAACCGTCGCCATTCTCCAGACCGAGTAGACACCGAAACGGCCATCAGGGCATCGTCAGGGACAAACTCGGCCCCGACAATTAAACTGAGGTTAACGGGCCGACGGGAGATGAGGCCATAGACAACACCGCCACCGACCAGAATTAAACCAACAACAGCTAAGGCTCTCCAGGGTGGGGATTTTCGACGATTTCTCCGATAGGTTCTCATAGGGTCTTGATGAGGCGATCGCAACAGATGACAAGGGTCTGGGGGAACTCCCTGTCAGACATAATCTCCATGACCTTGCTACTGTACCAGGATTTTTCCAAGATGCGATCGCCTCGTGAGTCCAGAACCGGCCTCGACAACGGGCCATTGAGACCAAATCAAGGCAAAATGGAAAAAAACCCTACATCTCGGAGAGTCTCTGTGTCCTCAGTTCTGCTTGTCGATGGTCATTCCCTGGCCTTTCGGGCCTACTACGCCTTTGCTAAAAGTCGTGAGGGAGGCTTGCGAACCTCAACCGGACTCCCCACCAGCGTTTGTTTTGGCTTCCTACGTTCCCTTATCGATAGTATCGCCACTCATCGCCCGTCAGCGGTGGCGATCGCCTTTGATACCAGTACCCCCACGTTTCGTCATGAGGCTGACGTCAACTACAAGGCGCAACGAGCGGAGACTCCCGAGGACTTCATCCCCGATGTCGAACATCTTAAACAACTCCTCGTTGCCCTAAATTTACCAATTTTCACCGCTCCAGGCTATGAAGCCGATGATATCTTAGGCACTCTGGCCCAGCAAGCGAGTCAGCAGCAGTACAAAGTGCAACTCCTCAGCGGCGACCAGGATTTGTTTCAACTCATCGATGATGACCCCCCGATTACGGTCTTACATCTGGCCGGAGGCTGGGGACGGAAAAACGCCCGTCCTCAAGAGTTTCAGGCGCAACAGGTTGAGGATAAGTTGGGGATTCGTCCTCAGCAAGTGGTTGATTATAAAGCTCTCTGTGGTGATAGTTCCGATAATCTCCCCGGTGTGAAGGGGATTGGCCCCAAAACAGCGGTCAAACTCCTTGGGGAGTACGGCTCTCTCGATGAGATTTATGCTCATATTGAGGAGATTAAGGGCGCAACTCGCAAAAAACTCGAAGCCGGACGAGAGGCGGCCTATCACACCCAATATATGGCTCGGATTAACTGTGAGGTTCCTCTCAAGTTCAATTTGGATGACTTGACGCTACGCGGGTTTGAGTCTCAGCGGCTATTACCACTTCTCGATCGCCTTGAACTCCATTCTCTACGCAAGAGCCTCGAAACTCTGCAAAATCAACTCGGAGGTGGCGCAAGGGAGGCGACTCCCCCTCTGGCGACAGTATCTCAGTCTGAGTCTAATCCTCCTGAGTTAGAGGATACAGGCTTTTGGAGTTGGCAGGACACCCAAGCCAGTCAACCCCCAGACGAGTCTCGACTACGACCGCTCATTGTCGATAGTCCCGAAAAATTGCAAATTCTGGTCAAACGGCTTCAGGAACAGACGAATCCTCAATTTCCGGTGGCGTGGGATACGGAAACCACCAGTACGAAAGCCACGGAGGCGGCGTTGGTGGGACTCGGTTGCTGTTGGGGTGAGTCTCGCGAGGATCTCGCTTATATTCCCCTGGCTCATCGTCAGGGAACCCTATTGTCAAAAGATGAGGTGTTGGAGGCGTTGCGGCCGATTTTGCAGGGCGATCGCTATCCCAAAGTGTTTCAAAATACGAAATACGATCGCCTCGTCTTGCGAACTCAGGGGATTCTCTTGCAAGGGGTGGTGTTTGATACACTCCTGGCCAGCTATCTCATTAATCCTGAAACCACTCACAATCTCACGGATTTAGCCCTACGTCATCTGGATTTAACGGTCAGCAGTTTTAAGGATATTGTTCCCAAGGGAAAAACCATCGCCGATGTCTCAATTCCCGTGGCGGCTCACTATTGCGCTGAGGATGTTCATGTCACCTATCGTTTGGTTCCTCTGTTGCGATCGCAACTTCGACAAACGCCTCAATTGGAAACGCTCTTGAATACGGTGGAATTGCCCTTAGAGGCGGTTTTGGCGGAAATGGAGTTTTTGGGGATTCGTCTCGATATTGACTATCTAAAAAACCTATCAGAGCAGTTGGCTCAGCAGTTAGATGAGTTAGAAAAAAAAGCCTATGAGTTAGCCGGTGATTCGTTTAATCTCAACTCCCCGAAACAACTCGGAGAAATTCTCTTTGATCGCCTAAATTTAGATAAGCGTAAAACCCGTCAGACGAAAACGGGGAATTATTCGACGAATGCCAAGGTCTTGGATAAACTGCATGGGGATCATCCGATTATTGATGTCATCTTGGAACATCGCACCTTGGCGAAGTTGAAATCCACCTATGTGGATGCGTTACCTGAGTTGGTTCGCGTCGATGAGCAGCAGGCGAACCGCATTCATACGGATTTTAATCAGACAATTACGGCGACGGGGCGACTCTCGTCGTCGAATCCCAATTTGCAGAATATCCCCATTCGCACTGAGTTTAGTCGGCGGATTCGCAAGGCATTTTTACCCCGTGACGGTTGGCGTTTGGTGACGGCGGACTACTCTCAGATTGAATTACGGATTTTGGCTCATTTAAGTCAGGAGCCGATTTTGTTGGAGGCGTATCAAACGGGGCAAGATGTTCATCGTTTGACGGCGCAATTGTTGTTTGAAAAAGAGGAGATTTCCCCGGAGGAACGGCGGTTGGGAAAAACAATTAATTTTGGTGTAATTTATGGTATGGGAGCGCAACGCTTTGCCCGAGAAGCAGGGGTGAGTTCCCTAGAGGGACGGGAGTTTATTGACCGTTATAATACGCGCTATTCTCGGGTTTTTGCCTATTTGCAACAGATGAAGCGCGAGGCGATCGCTCGGGGCTATGTCGAAACTCTCTGTGGTCGCCGTCGTTATTTTAATTTCGAGTCCTCAGCCCTGCGAAAACTCCAGGGACAGCCCTCTGAGAGCATTGATGTGGAGGGTCTCCAAAACCTCAGTTTAGGGGACTCACAAGCCCTGCGAGCCGCCGCAAATGCCCCAATTCAGGGGTCGAGCGCTGACATCATTAAAATTGCTATGGTTCAGTTGCATCAGTGTTTGGGCGATCGCGCAGCTCGGATTTTGTTACAAGTCCATGATGAACTCGTCTTTGAAATGCCCTCGCAGGAGTGGTCGCAACTCGAAATTCCCATCCGCGACACCATGGAATCGGCGCTAAAACTGAGCATTCCTCTCGTGGTCGATATCCATGCAGGAGAAAACTGGATGGAGGCGAAATAAGGAAAAATACTTAGATCCAGAGGAGGCTGATTAGGAAAGCTGAAGTCATTGGTTCTATTTTTAAATCAGAATTTGATGACGTTTTCTGTCAGTTCTCCTAAACATTGTTACAATAAGTAAACTCCTAGACATTAACTGCTTATGCTTGTCTATCAGACCCACCTGGCGACATACGATAGACCTGCCGCACAAGACACGCGGAGACTCTGTAAGGTTTTCAGTACCCTCAATGCTGAAAGCTGTCCGCGCCATTACAACTTTCACATGCACTCGGTCTATTCCGACGGTCGCTTGCGCCCTGAAGCCATTATGGAACAAGCGGTCACTATCGGCCTGAAGGGATTGGCCATCACTGACCACCACAGTGCTGATGGCTATCGTCAGGCCCAGCGTTGGTTAGACGACTGGCGGTGTTCTCTTCCCGATGCGCCTATCCCTCATTTATGGACTGGGGTCGAAATTAACGCTGACCTGATTGGTGCAGAAGTCCACATTCTCGGTTATGGCTATAATCCGGGCCATAAGGCGATTCAACCCTATCTACAGGGTAAGAAAGTTGAAGGACGAGCTTTTACGGCTCAGCGAGTTATCCGAGCCATCCATAAGGCGGGGGGGTTAGCGGTTCTAGCTCACCCTGCTCGCTATCGCAAACCGGTCACTCAACTGATTCCTGCTGCTGCTGAACTCGGAATTGATGGGGCTGAGGCCTATTATTCTTATAAAAACCCAGATCCTTGGCGTCCGAGTCCCAAGGAAACGGCGGATGTTAAACAACTCAATGTTGAGTATGGTTTGTTTGATACTTGCGGTACGGATACCCATGGCCTAAGTCTATTGCGGCGTATGTCTTAGGCTATCTATTGGGCTTGTCTTCGATGTTCTCTATCCCTCTCCCAACTGGTGAGAGGGATTTTGCTGGGTGCAATCTCGGCCGGACAATCAAGGTTATCCCCAAATTGCATCTCTAACTCAACCCATTGCATCATAGTTTCAGAAAATCTATAAAATGCTATCTCTTCGGAGATTTCCGTAGGGGCAGCTGTTCACCCTAACACTTATCAGCTCTCACCAACCAGGCCAAGATGGCGATCGCAGCTTGGCTTAAAACCCTCAGTTATTCTCGATTGGGTGTCCTGTGAAGCGAGAATATTTCATGTTTCCTGACATATTGAGTCCCGATATCGCCGCTAGACCTTTGAGTTTTTTCTCGAAGTAAATGAGTCCACCAATCCGGCTCTCGACCCAGAAACTACCATGAATAAAATCATAGTCAGGGATTTTGATTAAAAAGATGTTTCGTGGGTCTTTTTTCACCATTTCTTGACTGAGCATTGGGATGACTTGTTTCAAAAATGGATGATCCACCGGCTCGCCAAACTCGATAAACTCAGGATGATCGGCAAATCGGTCCATGTAATACTCCCACAACCTCCCTAAATTCTTTTCTCGGTTCAGTCTTATCTCGAGTTCTTTTAACTTTCTCAGGTTAAATGAGGGCTGTGGTTTGGATTTTGACATAATTGAGTTACCCTGGTATCGACATTGAGTTCGGAGGCGATCGCCGGCAAAGTTTATAGACTTTGTTCTTCCTTATCATAGATTAAGGCTTCATGTCAATAAAATTGACTCAACTATCCGAAGACCGCGAATGAGACCGATCGCCCCCAATGCCGCCAAAATATAAAGTTTTGTAACAATTTGCGGCGATTCCCGTAAAAACCGGCTTCTCAAACCGACAGATTAAGGACAGGGTTCATGTTTTAATCATCATGGTTACGTCCAGCCGCCCAAACCGCCCGCCCCAGCCAGACATCGCCCCAGATTGGATTTGTCCTGATCTGCGGTCCTACTGGCAACTGGCGAAGGTGAAACAAGATACGCGGGTTGTCCTTCGTTGCCCCGAAACCGGACAACGCCATGTCTTCTCAGAACACGAAGGCTTTGCATTGCGCTACTTTCAGGGACAATACAGCGTCGAGAACGTCCAACAACGCTGTCAAACGGAATTTTCCCTCGTTGATAGCCAACTGGTTTGCCAACTCATCCGTAAACTCATCCATAAAGGGATTCTAGCCCTTGAGCAAATCCCCGCAGGAAACGGCCCTCGCCTCAAATCCTGCGTGCAATGGATTGATCACCCCGATGGCTATTGGGTGCTGCGTAACACCGAAGATGGAACCTATCTACAAGTCTCCCGCCGCGATCAAGAGGCGATCGCCGCTCGTGTTGGAGATGGTCCCGGCTCCTCGAAGCCCATCTCCGGGCAAAAATGGCAGCAACTCCTACAAATGCTGGGTAGTACGGGAATGCTGGAGGGAACCGAACGCCAAAAGCCACCACGGGGCAAATTTAACCCTCTACAACTGCTGTTTTTCAGGATTCCCCTGATTAACCCCGATCGCTGGCTTGATCGCCATATCAATAAACTGCGCTGGATTTGGACAAAACCCTTTTCCTTTCTGCTACTGGCTGTCCTCAGCGCCTCCCTCGTGACCGGAATTGCCCAATCCCCGGCTATCTTGCATTTCGGGGGCCAACTCTGGAGTGAGTATCGCGCTACTATCGTCATTCCCTTTGTCCTCCTGGCCATGTTGGTGGTGTCGATTCACGAACTCGGCCATGCCTTTACCCTCAAACATTATGGCGGCGTGGTTCCCGAAATCGGACTCCTGTTTATGTGCCTATTCCCCGCCGCCTACACCAACACTAGTGACTCCTACTGTCTCTCCCGTTGGCAACGGATTCAAGTGGTGGCCGCCGGAGTCCTGACTCAGATTATTATCGCGGCGATCGCCCTCTGGTTGTGGATTCTCGCCGTTCCCGGCAGTTCCCTCTATATCGGCAGCTATCTACTGATGCTGGCCGCTGTCTTCACCATCGCCCTCAACCTCAACCCTCTGGCTAAGTTCGACGGCTATCACCTAGCCGTCGCCGCCACGGGGATTAATAATCTCCGCAGCCGCTCCTTTAAGTTCTATCAACGTCTGTTTCAGGGCAAACCTAAACGAGAAACCGCCGCTGATGCCAAAGTTCTCGCTCTGTACGCTCCCCTGAGTTTGTTCTATATCTGTAGCGTCTTCGGCTTTCTCTTTTTGCGTTTGAGTGATTGGACGCTCACGAATATTCCGGCGATCGCCCTTTTTGTCTTTACAATCTGGGCGATTTATTTTTTCCTACTTCCCGAAAACAGCTAACTTCAACCTTAAGCGTTTATTAGGACATCTACCCATGACTTCTGAACCTCAATCCCAATCTCCCTTACGAGTCGTTCCGCCAACCCCCGACGCGCCCAAGCCAGCGCCCAATCCAGCCCCGAGTCCCCCTCAGCCGGAAGCCGCTGAACCCGCCGCCACCGCTAAACCGGAAACTCAAAATTCTGGACAGGGTTGGCTACGGGTTGGCGCTGTTGTTCTCGTTCTGGGTGCGGTGGGATTCATTCCTACGGATAGCTATATCGGTGCTGATGCTGAAGCTCAAGCTCAGAAAAATCAGCGACAAGCCGTCACCATGCCCGCTGATGGCCAGCCAGAGTTCTATCATGACTCCCAGGACCCCGTGCAAGTTGGAGAGCCAGTGGTGCGAATCGTTGATCTGCAATTGGGCGATCGCATCCGCGACCTGCAACGCACCATCCAACAAAAAGAAGGAGAATTAAGGCGCTCAGAAATTGACTTGGAGCGAGCCGAACAACGACTGCAAAGCGCTAGAGATGAAGAAAATCAAGCCTACAATCGTCTCGCTAACCACAATCAGGATTTACAAGCCCTCATGGTCGGTCCTGGATTACCGGCTAGTCGCCAATTAGACCACGAACGTGATTCGATTCAGCAAGATATTGCTGGCGTTGGAGATGAGATTCGCAGCCTCGACGCTCAAATTGAAGAATTAAAAACTCAGCAACTGACTTTAGAAAATCAAGCATCCAGACTTCGAGGAAAAATCCAAGGCTTGGAAGAGCGACAAGAGCGTATCACCTCACTGCGCTCAGAAAGGAATCCAGACACTGAGGTTGTTGCTCTTTATGAACCCCACCTAGATAATTTGCGTGATCAAATCTTCAACTATGAACAAGAACTGTTGCGAGTGGAGGGTGAAAATAGCCAAATCAACTATCAAATTCAACAGTTAGAGCATGAAAAGAACCGCCAACGGAATCGCGCTCAAGGACGAGGATCTGAAAGCCTAGCCGTAGCCGAACGACAGGAAGAGTTAATCCGGCAACTTCAAGACGAACGGCAAACCTTACAGGATCGCTATGAGCAGAAACAAAACCATCGTCGGACGATTCAAGCCGAAGTCACAAACGCCCAGACGACTGTCAGCAACACTCGACTGGATATCGAAGCCTTAAAAACTGAACTTCAGGAGCTAGAAAAACGGCAAGAGAACAACATCATTGATGCGACTGTTTCCGGAGTCATTTTAACCGAAGATCTCGATTTACAGAACCGGCAAAACTTTCAACGGGGACAGGAAATTTTGTCCATTGTCAATGTAGAACAACTTGACGGCGTGGCTTATGTTTCCCAGGGCGATCGCCACCTCATCGAAATCGGGCAAACCCTAACGTTACGCCTAAAGGGTCAAGCCGACTTCCGGTATAACGCCACTATCGAAAGCACCAGTCCACACTTTACTGAAGATGAGCTTCAACCGGTTTTGAAAGTCACTTTTACCATTGACAACCCCGACAAATATCCTCTGATTGGTGCCGAAGCCTACGTCAATATCGAAATCGAAAAACGCAACCTCTACCAAAAAATGCACCACCAATTCAGCAAACTCATCGATGTCCCTCGCTACTTTCCCTGGTTTTCAGGAGAATAGTTCCGTCGCCGTTACGCCTAAATCCCTCTCACCACTGGAGAGGGATTTAGGAACAAAGCTGGAAGATTGGGGATGTCCTGATTTTGTCCTCCCACCGTTCTAATCCGTTAAGCCATTCTCCAAAGCATAGCGAACCAACTCCGTGCGGCTATTGGTTCCGGTTTTACTAAACAAGCGACTCACATACTTCTCCACATTGCGGACACTGGTTTCTAAGCGACTGGCGATTTCCTTATTCATCAACCCTTGAGCCACCAGTTCCAACACACTCTCCTCCCGAGGCGTTAAGTCAATCTGAACCGGATCGCTTTTTTGGGGAATTGCACTCTTATGAGTCAATAACTCCTTAATTTCTTGAATTTGTCGAGCCAGGGTGGCGATATCTGGGGTTTCACCGTCCTCGAAGCCTTCCGTCACATTGGAACGACGGGCCAGGAGATTTTCCACCACCGCCACCAGTTCATCCGGGTCGAAGGGTTTGGAGATATACGCATCACAGCGGGCCTGATAGCCTTGGATGCGATCGCTCGTCATCCCCCGGGCCGTCAAAAACACCACAGGAATGGACTTGAGGCGAGGGTCTTCCCGCATTTGTTTGAGGAGTTGGTAGCCATCTACCTCCGGCATCATGATATCGCTAATGACCAAATCGGGGATGTCTTGCTGGAGTTTCTCCCACCCCTCCTGGCCATTGGTGGCCACCTCTACCGTAAAGCCACTGTCACAGAGGTAGGCTTGGACCGCCTCCCGCAGTCCGGGTTCATCATCGACCAATAACAGTTTATCTGACATCTATGGTTGCATCTATATGTGTGAGTCCTTTCTTTAGCATACCGGTAGCGAGGGCCAATGCGGTTCGGGAAACCGATAGACCTCATTGCCGGTGAATCCCATAGCAAAAACGCCCCAGGGTGGGTTGGGTTTGGCTAATGGGACTTTGTAGCTGGCGCAGGAATCTGGCTATGTTATGGGTTCTGCTGCCGTCTTCTTTGTTTTGAGTGATGGTCCAGTCTTGCCACCAACTGGGTTCGGCTAAGTCTTGGGCGATCGCATCAACTGTAAAGGTATAAATTCCTGGGTCGAGGCGATCGCTGTGAAGGGTTGCCCGAACATGAAGCAGATTCCCCTCAATCCTCCAATCAGAAAGTTCTAAGGCCTCCTTTAGTCTGGGATTATCGTCAACTGGCTCTAACTGGTTACTGAACTCATCCACCTGTTGGACTTGTACCTGGGTTTGAATGGTTTTGAGAGGCGAGATATGAGATACTTTGGCGATTGGGATCTGGTAATCGATTTGAATTGGACTCGTCTGATCGGACTCAATTTCTAATAAATCTGTTGAATTATCTGGCGCTTCAATGATAAGAGGTGACAATCGAAACTCTCATTAGGGACGCAGCCAGAGCCGAATACTAGGGCGATCGCGACCATCATCCATCGCTGGGGAGCCATCATCATTGAATCCTCACAATACAATAGTCGGACTAGCCCAATGCCATCAAACACAGCAGTTAAGGCTAGTACATTGCTAGAAAACAGTGCCTTAAGTTGCAAAACGCTCACAACTGATGCTAGAATCAAAAAAAACACCAAACAACGCATTAAAACATCAGCATTTATCCAGTATGTCAAGTTTAATAAATCAAAGTTTTGTCTTTAGATATCAATGTGTTCCGATTCTTTAAGCCATTAGTTTAACCAATAAAAATTAGCATAAAAAATGAAAACCACAGAAATAGTTCGTATAATTATTCTGGTTGTCGTGGGGGGATTGTTAATGTTTTTTGTACAACCCGCCTTATTTAAAAAAGGTATTTTCCCCATCACAGATGTTCCCCTTGATGCTTGGATCCAGAACGACTACATGACAGCAGCAA
>CAZXWM010000044.1:0-1480 GCA_964644215.1 uncultured Phormidium sp. | reverse complement strand
TACTGGTTAACCACGGCGATCGCCACTCCCAGGCAACTCAAATACGTCCCCCCTGGGGCGCCTTTCTTGCGTAGTATCTTCAAATAAACCATGACACTTTATTTAATTGGCATTGGGGGAACTGGGGCCAAATGTATTGAATCCACCCTACAGCTTGCCGCTGTCGGACTCTTTGATGAGCAACCCATTCGGGTCTTATTTGTTGATGCTGACGAAACCAATGGCAACTTAACTCGCGCTCGTCAGAGTCTAACCACCTATCAGACTGCCTATCAGCTCTCCCTCGGTGAACCCACACAGTATCCTTGGATGAGGACACCAGTTGAATCCTATGGAGTTTGGTCGCCGTTTGATGATGTCGATACCGACAAACAGCTTGGGGCGTTTTTTCAATACAATAGCCTGAAGGTTAATAAAGACAACGAAGCCCTCGCTGGCTTGTTCAATGTTTTATACACCCAAGAAGAACGAGACACTTCCCTAGATGTAGGATTTCGGGGTCGTCCGGCGATTGGGGCAGCCATCATGAGTCAGGTAGGGATAGAAAAGTTTGAGAAGCAGCCCTGGAAAACCCTGATTGAGCAAATTAAAGCTGATGCCGCAGGGGGGACAACCCCAAGAGTCTTTCTCTGTGGCTCAATTTTTGGTGGGACCGGAGCCGCTGGCTTACCAACCATCGGACGGCTGATTTCTGACCAGCTCAAAAAAGACAATCAACGGGAAACAGTCAAAATTGCGGGCCTATTTATGCTGCCCTACTTTAACTTTGCCCCCACAAGCGTTGGGGAGTCTGAAGCAGAAGTCTATGCCCGTTCTGAAAAGTTTTTGCTCAACACGGAAGCGGCACTGCGCTATTATAATAGGCAGTCGCGGGAGTGCTTTGATCACATCTATCTGCTGGGAAATCAGAACTTATCCCCAGTTGAGTTTAGCGTAGGTAAGAACACCCAGCGGAATCAGCCACACTTTTTGGAAATCTACGGAGCCTTGGCGATTCGAGAGTTTGAGTTAGCCTCTGACATTCAGTCGGGACAGGTTGGTATTATGGCTCGTCAGAGAACAGGCAACCTGAACTGGGACGATTTGCAAAACAGTAAGATTAAAGGGGAACTGATCACCGCCACTCGCTTTGCCTATGTATGGCTCTCCAATATTTATCCTGAACTGCAAACAGCGAAAGAAATTGGAGTAGGAAAATTTCAGAGGCTTGCACCTTGGTTTACTGACTTTTTTAAGCCCGAGCGCCGTGGCATGAATCAATTTTTTAAGCCAGAGAGTGATTCATTGCCTGACTTTAATGATGAGAGGGAACAGGATAAGATTCAAAACATTACCGATTGGTGTCAGGACTATCTCCGCTGGTTGTCAGAGATTCATGACTGTGAGAGTGACAACGTCAGGCTCTTTGATGTCAGTTCCTTCAAAAATCCCAATCAGTTACCTCGGGAGGGTCAGTTATCGAATTTGATTGTGGATGATC
>CAZXWM010000043.1:0-16891 GCA_964644215.1 uncultured Phormidium sp. | reverse complement strand
GCTTCTTGTGCATTTTACCCCCTACCTTTTGGTAACTTTTTCAGCAAGCCCTAATTAGATCGCGTTTCTCTGCTTCAGTCATGATGTCGTTCTCCGTGATTCAGTGGTGAAGACGCATAACCATATCTTAGACCGCAGGTGTAAGACAACTCTTCTGAGCAACATTCATAACGGTTCCGTCAGTGCTGGGGCGTCGAGACAAGCCAAGCTTACCTGCCATTCCCGAATCATCTCGTCGTTCGTCACCACCAACGTATCGCCATCGATGATCTCGCGAAACGAGACCGGACGAAGTTCGGGATTGTGAGCTGCCCAGTCATCGGGAGCGGGGGGTGGCTCCCAATTCACCGCAACCGCGATCGCCAGGCTGACTGCGACCGAAAGACCGAGCCAATATCGTAGCCCCAATCCGGAAGTGGATCATTTGATCCACCCCGAAATCGCCAAAATCCTTACTGACAGAGAGATTCAGCGAAATGGGAATTTTACAGATCTAATAGATCTCTCAGAGGGAGAGGGGGAGAGTTTTGGGGATTTTTGCCAGCGAGAGACGGCCCACTTCGACCCACCTCTGCGAAGTTTGCCCGATTATCTTGCCTCACGAGATGCCAGCGGACGACCTCGATATTGGCCCCTCTGGGAGAAATATCAATCCGCCAATCGTAACTGGCTAACTGGCGATCGCATCCCCAACGAAGCATGGGTCGCCGCCATCCAACGCGACCAGATGTGAGGGTTAGGATGTTTGCATCTGAGGGATCTCAGCCAAAATTCCTCTAAAGATGGATTGATTGCTTGCGATGTCGTGGGACAATCGAAGCCAAGACGGGTTTAAGTCTTAAATCTGACCTATCGATTGTGGGGAGTGCTGTTTGCTGTGACCGAAATAACCCACCTGACCCAAGAAATTCTCTCAGGAGCTGGCTATGTGGTGGTTCCTGATGTTCTGACGCCCGAAATGGCTCAGGAGATGCGATCGCAGGTTCTGGAGTTAGCCCGCCATTGTCCCCAGGAGGACAAGCGGCAACGAGTCTATGGCTTAATTTACCAAGATCCGCAATTTGCAGCCCTAGTCGAACATCCCCAAGTCTTTAGCCTGGCCCGAGAGATTTTAGGAGACCGTTTGCGCCTGGGGGGCTTTTCGGCTCATGTTCTCCATGCTGGGGCCTCAGCCATGGGCATCCATGTGGATTATCCCTATTGGGCCATGGAACCGCCCTTTCCCGATCGCCCCGTCTTGGAAGTGCAAGCGATTTGGATGTTAGAAGACTTCGACCAAGCCAATGGGGCGCCCATTTTTGCTCCCGGAAGCCAAACTCTCTGTGATACCCCCGATGTCCAACGTTTCGATCGCACGGCCCGGTCCGTTTCAGGACAGGCCGGCTCTGTGGTCATCTCCCATGGACTCTGTTGGCATGATACGGGCAAAAACTACACAACGAAATCCCGAGTGTCCTTATTGGCCAACTATACGGCAAAATTTATTCAACCCTTAGAAGATTTTCGCTATGGCTGCGATCGCCACCGCTTCGATCAAGCCAGTCCCACCCTAAAACACCTACTCCGTTACGATTTCAAGCCTGCAACCGATCCGATTTATCCTCTGTGGGACTAATGTGGGACTAATGTGGGACTAACCCATTGATATGACAGCATGAGTGACTCGAAACTGAACCGTCGGCGTATTGTTGCCTTTGCCCTGCCTGCGATTCCCATTTCAGCTATGGGATTGCCCCTCGTGGTCTATGTTCCCCCCTTTTACAGTGAATTGGGGTTGGGGTTATCAGTGGTGGGCAATATCTTCGCCCTAGCACGGTTGTGGGATATTATCACCGATCCCATTTTAGGAACCGTCAGCGATCGCTGGACCACTCGCATTGGACGGCGACGGCCCTGGATTATCTTGTCAGTTCCCCTCTTAATGGCGAGCGCCTATGCCATTTTTCTCCCCAGTCAGTCCGTCTCAGCCGCCTATTTACTGATTTGGCTGATTTTGCTTTATGTGGGCTATACCATGCTGAGTATCTCCCATATGTCCTGGGGCGCCGAACTTTCAGACGACTATTACGATCGCGCCCGTGTTCAAGGCTGGCGGGAATTTGCTCTGATTTTTGGGATGTTGGCTGTTTTAGTGATTCCGGCACTGATTCAACAACTCCAAGATGCCAACTCCGCCCTACAACTCGGGGCCATGGGCTGGTTTGTGGTGATGACTCTACCGATTACCGTCGCTATCTCCGTCTGGACTGTCCCAGAACGTCCCACCCCGCCTCAACCCAGCCTTGGTTTCGTTAATTCTGCCAAAATTCTTGCCCGTAACCACCTCTTACAACGAGTTTTAGGAGCAAATTTCTTAACGGGACTGGCCCCCGGTGTCACAGGGTCGATTTATATTTTCTTTATCAGCGATGTCATGGCCTTGCCCGATTGGTCAAGCGCAATTCTGCTGATGTATTTTCTCGCGAGTCTGATTGGGGTTCCCGGTTGGATTTGGCTCAGTTGTCGCCTGGGAAAACATCAAACCTTCATCGTGGCGATGGTTTGGATGTCGCTGGTCTTACCGTTGCTGCTGTGGGTCCCCCCCGGAAATTTAGCCCTGAATATCCTGGTGAACGCACTCTATGGGGTCACGACAGCGGCGAGTCCCTTTCTCTTACGCTCGATTTTGGCCGATGTCACCGATTGGGACAATGTACAATCGGGCAGTCAACGCACCGGTTTGTATTATTCTCTACTGATGATGAGTAATAAGTTCGGCTATGCTCTGGCGGTGGGGATTACCTACCCACTTTTAGATTGGATTGGCTATAGTCCTGAAGTGGAGAATAGCGCTGAAACGCTGATGGGGTTAAAGCTGTTATTTGTCTTTGCGCCGATTCTGGCGGTGTTACCGGCGGTGGCTCTTCTCTGGCGTTTTCCTCTCAATAGTCAGGCGCAACAAGCCCTACGGCAGCAATTGATTGAGCGGGATTTGCTCAAGGAGCGTTAAACTGGGTCGGGGTTGAGGACAACCCGAAAATGAGTACTTCCCGCAGAAAAGAAGGGGCGAACTCTATATCGCCCCCTGGGATACTTGCTATCAACGATGGTGTTAATCTAGTTCGTCGAGTAGGGTTTCAATTTCCTCAATCAAGGCTTCAGCCTCCTGTTCTGTTGCCAGTTCCAGGGCCGTTTCTAGGCTGGCGATCGCCTCGGAGGTTCGACCCCGCTGCTGCAAGGCTTGTCCTAAGAGATAATGAGCTTGAGGTTGATTGGGTTCGGCGGCGATCGCCTGACGCAAGGATAAAATCGCATTCAAGCTATCATTGTTGTCTAACAGCAGTTCCCCGAGGGTCAGATGAACATCGGCGCGATCGCCGAGAAACCGAGAGGCTTGGCGCAACAAATCCAGAGCCTGCTCTCGTTCTCCCTGACTGAGCAAAAGTCGCCCCACTTCAAACAACAATGAGCCATCGCGGGGGTTCAACTCCACGGCCCGATTAAAGGCCGTCAAGGCACCTTCTACATCCTCTTGGTTGAGACGAGCGACTCCTAAATTGACCTGAATCCGCCCTTCGTTGGGGGCCAATTCTGCCGCTGCTTCTAACACCTCTAAGGCTTCGTCATAGCGCTCAAGTTGCAAGAGGGTTGAACCAATGGACTCTTGAACCTGCCAATTGTCAGGATTTAAGGCCGCCGCTTGACGATAGGCCTCTAAAGCTCCTTCATAATTCTCTTGACGATAGCGCATCACCCCCAAGCCTAAAAAGGCGTTGGTATTGCGATCGTTGAGATCGACTGTGGCTTGATATTCCGCTTCAGCCGCCTCATACTCTCCCGCATTGGCCAAACTGTAGGCCAGAGCATAATGGAACTCCGAGACATTGGGTTCGATTTCCAAGGCGCGACGATAGGCTGTCACCGCTGCATCATAGTTGTTTTGTCGTGCTTCGAGGTAGCCGATGGCTGAGAAAATCCGAGCATTGTCACTCTCTAACTCAGCCGCTTGACGATAGGCCCGCAAGGCGGCGGCGAGATCCCCGGAACTGACAAACTCCTGTCCCGCTAGCAGTAGTTCGTTAACGTCGCGATCGTTATCCGCCTGCACCAAATACTGGGGTCGATTGGGTGAGACTAAGCTGGCGGCGGTGACGGGAGGAGTGGCCAGGGTGGCGATCGCCGCGATGGAGAGAACCGAGGTGAGCCAATCCCGAGGCTGTGCTAAAAATCTCAGGGGCGATCGATGACCTGGATGTTGGTGAGTAAACATGGGTGTGATACAACGTCCTTGTGAGAGCGAACAGAATCTTGGACTCTTAAGTCTGAGATCTCAGCGACCGATCTCTCAGACTTAAGAATCCCCATATCCTATCATTGACCGTTAGCCGTCAGAGGATTCCGGATTTACCCCGATTCGCGGCGATCGCCCGATTCAAGCTTAGGCTGCGATCGCCCCTTGCATCCGGGCTTCGAGGCGATCGAGGAGGGTCTCAACATCATCGCCAACCTCCTCAAAACATTGGGGAGGTTCCGGTTGCGGTTGGTATTGAATGGCCTGAATCTGCCCTTGGCCAATCCCCAATAGCAAGACTTCGACGTCAGGATTATGGTTTTCTACGACCCCCATCATCACCCGCAACTGGTTATCGACTTTTTCATTTAGAGTCACCAAAGTGGCTCGGGGACAAGTCACAAAGTGAGGGGTGGGGTCAACGTCAATGCCCAAGGTGGCGTCACTGTCGGGATCTTGCAGGTGCAGTCCCCAAGCCAGGGCCGCCAGTTCTTGGCTATTGGCTTTAACAAAGTGGTCGAGTTGTTGACGCCATTGATGATCGGCGGTGTTGGTGGGGGAGATTCCAGATTCCATAATGACTGACGTGCAAGAACAATGCGTCCATAGCTTAGCAAATGGGGGGTTTGCCGGTCGAGTCTGAACCGAGATCTCTCAAGACCCCTACATCCGAGCTAAGGCGGCCACTTTTTTCTGTTTGCTGGGATGGAGTCCTTCGAGTTCTTCTAAGGAGAGCCATCCTTCTTTGATTAACTGAGAAAAGGCAAAGAGAAACATGGAGTCTCGGTAATCATATTTACCGTCAATGTCATGGCGTCTGGCACTGAGATAGTCGTGCAGTTGCCAAAGTTCATCTAAGCCCGAAATAGCTTCGACTTTATCTTTTACCTCTTCAACTAGGGCGGCAATTTCCCGGTGATAGGCTTTGTCAAAGGCGGCTTGAGCCAATTCTTTTTCAGTCGTTGTCCAATCAATGTCAGTTTGTGGCATTCTCTTAAGTCTGAAGAATCTTTAAAGTTTCGCAAGGAATTTAAGTGAATTTGTACCCAACCTTTTCCTCATTTCCTGAGAGGCTCGGGTTTAACTCTCCGCAACTGTTCAGAGGAGTTAAGTGCTGAAATCCGGCTGCGATCGCAAGCCAAATCATCCCTCAGCCAGGACAACACTGACACAACTCAGTGAACTCGTCCTAGCCGAGCGATCGCATTTCAACCCATTAAAGCCGTCATCACGAGCTACCGCCGCCAATCCCAGGACTTATACCGGTCTGAATCCGCACCAGTCCGAGACCTGTGCAGCACACAGCCAGCCAGATCTCGGCTGAGACAAGGCGACTCATGAATTAAGAAAAGATGTTGTAGGTCGGGCCAAATTTTAGGTGGATCGATTATATCAGATTTTGCCAAAAAAATCAGAGGACATCCCAGTCAAGGAGTGAGTGGGACACCTCTGATGTAGTGATATTGCGCTCGGAGAGGACTTTTCAGACCTCCAAACCGGGGTCTGGTTTTGCCATCTAACGGGCTAGGTTCATCAGTTCCTTCGGTGAGGCGAGTAAGTCAATCGCCACAAAGTAAATCTTGTTCTCGGGGTTGATGAGGAAGCGCCAAGCCATGTTCATGCCGACGGCGGCGCCAAACCAGGGGGTTTGAACCTTACCCGTTACTTTAATTTGGGTATAGCCATCTTCAGCCGGTTCAACGATGCCTTGTTCGGGCATCAGTTTCAAGTTCTGGCAATCTTCGCGCATGAACTTGTAGACGTTGTCTTTACCAACAATCGGGCGTTGGAAGGGAGGTTGTAGAGCGCCATCTTCGACGAACAACTTAA
Source organism: uncultured Phormidium sp. (assembly GCA_964644215.1). Taxonomy (GTDB): domain Bacteria; phylum Cyanobacteriota; class Cyanobacteriia; order Cyanobacteriales; family Geitlerinemataceae; genus Sodalinema. The sequence goes on along the minus strand of CAZXWM010000043.1, from coordinate 10,791 downwards.
TGAGGTTGTCGAAGTCGTTGGCGTTCATATTGTTCATATAGTTCAGCACCGTGGGGTTATCGATCCCCTTAATGCTGACACTGGTGCGTTGCGACATCTCTTTGGGAGGTGCAACGGGTTCGGCGACGGTTTGATAGCCATCGAGTTTACTGGTATCAAAGCCCATGTCCACGACCGCATTTCGCAACACGGTAATTTGTTGCCCAGAATCGAGGTTACGAATGGCCCCTAAGACCGCTTTGGCGTTAGCGGAGAGTTGGTAGCCATCGGGAATCGGCGCTACGAGGCCTTGTTCCATCCATTCACCGAGTTGGTACCAGAATCCCAGTTTAATGTTCGAGGACCAGATCGCATAGGTCCGACCGATCTCGGTGTCGGCGCGATTCGCCAGATCACACATGACCTGAGACTGCTCTTGGAAGGACATAGCCTTGATTTGGTTCAAGGTATTCTCAGCGAACTGCATATTCGCAGCCCCCGGTGCGGCGATGGTGATGGATTTGCCCATTTCAAGATAGGCGAACCAAATCAGGGCTAACTGATCTTCGGCGTTCAGTTGCGAGAAACGAGCGATGGTCGCGGGAACGGCATCGGCCGATAGAGTATCTGGGAAGATATTGCGGGCTGTTTCAATGTTGAATGGCATCTGTTAACCTGAGTTTAAACAACAGTTAATTGAATGGAAAAACGTCACCTTAGTGACTAAATTATTAGGAAAGTTTGAGGTCTATTTTCCTAATAAAACCAATCTAGAAATTTTGGTTATTTCTAGATTTTTTTGTCTGGCATTACAACCAAATTAGTCGAATTTGGCTAAGTCCTCTTGCCTTCTACTATATCTTAGTTCTCGCTGAGGGCGCAAGGTGATTTTTCTTAATTTCAATTCCTTCCTAAATGGTCACTTAGGATTAAGTTTCGCCGCGTGAGGCTGTTTCGCGGTCCAATGGCGGTCTGAAGATAAATAGGGCGAAATCCCCGCAAAGCCAGACTTTTCTAGCATCTCAGCCATTTCTGATTGGCTGAACGCTGCACAAAGGGAGTCTCGAAAGAGTTGGGTTTGATGGGGATCATAGTCAGCCCCGAGTTGGGCCACGAGATGAGCGACGGTTTCCTGGTCAACTGGACGAAGCAAATCCCTGAGAAGTAGGCCCCCTTGGGGTTTGAGAACCCGTCGCATCTCTCGCAGACCGGGGAGTGGGTCGGGTAAATGGTGAATAATGCTGTTGGAGATGACCAGGTCAAAACTATCGTCGGGGTAGGGAAGCTGTTTGGCGTCAGCGTAGTCAAGACGGATGCGATCGCCGAGTTCAGCTTGGGCCACATGGCTGGCCCCGAGTTTCAACATGGTCTGGGATAAATCAATACCCGTGACCGTCCATTGGGGCCGACGTTGACAGAGAAGGATGGGAATGCGGGCTGGGCCGGTTCCGACATCGAGGACGGTTGCTTGTTTGGGGGCCAGGGCGATCGCCTCCTCGACAAAGGCCTGATTCACCTCGGTAAAATCCATGGCATCATAGGCCATGGTTTCCTCCCAGGTGTCCATCACTTCGGGTTCTAGAACTCGTTTCATGGGCTATTCGTCTCGGTGCTAGTTTAGGGTTCTGTTGCGATTAGGGTTCAGGTTATCATTCTGATTGTATCCTGTCTCGGAGCCACTGTTCTGCCGCCTGTGACTTGAGGGGACGGGAAAATAAATAGCCTTGTCCTTCTTCAAATCCCAGGTTTTGTAAAGCGACGAGTTGGGGGTGAGTCTCAATGCCTTCAGCGACTAATGATAGATTTAAACTTTGCGCCAGTCGAGCGATATTCCGGACAATTTCAATGCTTCGGTCACTGGCTTCTAGCTGCATGACAAACGAGCGATCTAATTTCAAGACTGTGAATGAAAATAAATGTAAATAACTCAGGGATGAGTAACCGGTGCCAAAATCATCAATACTGAGAGTTATGCCCCGTTGTTGAATCTGATCTAAACAACAGCAAATTTGCCCGGTATTTTGCATTAAGGTTGTTTCTGTGATTTCTAGCTTCAGACAATGAGCGGGAATTTCAGTTGTCCTTAGAATGTCATCGATCACGGTCAAGAAACCCGGCTGAGTTAATTGTACCGCTGCAACATTGACACTCATGGTTAATTGAGGTTGCTGGAGTTGAGCTTGCCAACGAGCTAACTGTTGACAGGCTTGGCGTAATACCCATTCGCCGAGAGAAACGACTAGCCCCGTTTCCTCAGTTAAGGGAATAAATTCTCCTGGGGGAACTAAGCCTCGTTGAGGATGTTGCCAACGGACAAGAGCTTCAAAGCCTAAACAGTGAGATGTTGATAGATTGATGAAGGGTTGATAGTAAACCTCAAACTCGTCTCGTTCTAAAGCCCGACGCAGGGCGGCATCAAGCTCAATCCGATTGAGGGCTGCGTCTCGCAGGCTTTGGCTGAACATGACATATTTCTCAGGCAATGTTGATCGCGCCTGATACATGGCCGTATCCCCGGCTTGTAAGTAATCTTCGGGATTCTGGTAACCTAAATCACTGAGGACAACGCCAATACTGCAATCGGAAAAGACATCGTGGTTATTTAGTCCATAAACTGAGGTGAGATGCTCCCGCAGTGGTTCTATGATTGTCTCAAGAGAGTCAACTTCTTGACGCAGTAGAATCGCAAATTCATTATCTTCCATGCGCCCGGCGATCGCCTTGGCAAAACAAGTTTTGATACGAACGGCTGCTTCAATCAATAATTGTCGTGCTACCGAGTGACCTAAGCTGAACTTAAGACGGGTAAAACCATCGAGACTGACATAAAGCAAGGTGAACGGCTGGGACTGTTCTAGGTTGCGGTTAATGGCTTGCTGCAAATTGCGGCTAAATCCAGTGCGATTGAGCAATCCAGTGACGGTATCGCGAAAGGCATAACGTTCGAGTTGAGCTTGAACTTGCAGACGTTCAGTCACATCATTGGCTAGAATTACCTGAGCGGGTCGTCCCTGAAAGCTAAAGTCATGGGTGGTAATATCAACGGCAATGACGGAGCCATCTTTTTTTAGATGTCGCCGAATCCCAGAGGCGGTGTAACCCCGTGGGATATGTTGCAAGTTATCGAGAAGACTTGGCACATCTTCAGCGGGGCGAATGGCCTCGATGGTCATGGCCAGAAATTCCTCGTGACTGTAGCCATAATGGGCGATCGCCGCTTGATTGACGGCCAGAAATCGTAGGCTTTCTTGGTCATAAATCCACATCGGTTGCGGATGACATTCAAACAAGTTACGATAGCGTTCTTCTGACTCTGCCAAGGCCTCATAGGCTCGTTTTGCCTCGGTCATGTCTCGTGAGATGCCAATTACGCCAATGGGGACACCCCGAGGGTCATACCAAACATCTTTACAGGTGAGATAGATTTTAGTCCCTTGGGGTGGCTGATTCGCTGGCTGGTTGGCTGGGGTAATCCCATGTTCAACTTGTTGGGTTGTGCCACTGACGGTTGTCAGGCGATCGTGTTCTTGAAACTCGCGTCCTAATGTCTCCCCGAACAGGTCAACATCGTTAGCGCCGAGCATTTGTTGAACCGAGACTCCCGCCAGTTCGGCGGCTGCGGTATTGGCGATGACATAGTCACCATCGAGATTTTTGGCGAAAATGGCATCGGTGGTACTTTCGAGGATGGTTTCTAGGAGGCTATAGCTTTTCTGGAGCGATCGCGCTGCGTGAACCAGTAAGACATACAGAGCCATACTTGTGACTAAGACAAACCCCCATCCTTTCAAGGTTTGGGCTTGACTCGATAGATCACGAGTCTCTAGGATCTCAGCTACCATATAATCTGAAAGTACAATCCAGAGACTACCAATAAAGCTATACAAGATCGTGATTCGTACAGCAAAGCGGATTGAGGACAACGGCTCAAGTTTCACAGGTTGAAATCTGATTTTAAAAGGCTTCTCACTTTCCTAGCATAGCTAGATTCGTTGACAACCGCAGGTGAACGGTGCTGTCATGGACTGCCTGACGGAGAAAATGATGTAAAAAAAACTCCCTCAAAAGAAGGAGTTATATCGGTTATCGAGAGCGTTTAAGAGAACTCGTTGGTTTGCGAGTTAGTTTCCTAAGCCCCTTTGCCTAAATCGGCGACCCCTAACAGGGTTTGAGGTGAGGTGATCTCAGGAGCAAACAAGCCACCGGAGAAGAGGCGATTTTGTTGACGCTGTTGAGCGAAGACGGGCAGGGCATTACGCACAACGGCGGCGACTTCGGTGGTTTTGACATCGTAGGTTTGGGTGGCCAATTTGGGGTAGAAGCCAATCCCAACGATGGGCAGCAGTAAGCAGGCGGTGATGATGATTTCCCGAGGTTTAGCGTCAAACCAACGGTTGAGGTCCATCTCAGGCTGTTGAGCGGCGTCTTGAGTGTTGGGGTTGCCGTAGAAGATGCGGCGCAACATGGACAGTAGATAGACGGGGGTGGCAATTAAGCCAACAGCCGAGAGGAGGACCACAACCAGTTTAAAGCTGTCGCTGTAGGCGTCACTGCTGGAGATGCCGATGAAGACAGTCAGTTCGCCAATGAAGCCGCTCATTCCCGGTAGAGCCAGGGAGGCCATGGAACCGGCGGTAAAGAGGGCAAAGGTTTTAGGCATGACTTTGGCTAAACCGCCCATGTTCTCCATCGAGAGGGTATGGGTGCGTTCGTAGGTGACACCGGCCAGGAAGAAGAGCATGGCGGCAATCAACCCATGGGAGAGCATTTGCAGGACGGCTCCGTTTAGGCCCACTTCGGTGAAGGAGGCGATGCCGATGAGGACGAAGCCCATGTGGGAGATGGAAGAGCAGGCGAGACGACGCTTGAGGTTGTCTTGGGCGAAGGCGGTTAAGGCGCCGTAGAGGATGTTGACGACACCGAGAATGACTAGGGCCGGTGCGAAGTAGATGTGAGCGTTGGGTAGAACTTCGACGTTGAGGCGAATCAGGGCGTAGCCTCCCATTTTCAGGAGAATTCCAGCCAAAATCATGGAGACGGGGGCTGAGGCTTCGCCGTGGGCATCTGGGAGCCAGGTGTGGACGGGGAAGATGGGCAGTTTGACGCCGAAGGCAATCAGGAAGCCGGCGTAGGTGAGGAGTTCTAGGGCGATGGGGAAGTTTTTGGCACTGAGTTCGGCGATATCGAAGGTGATGCGATCGCCCCAAAAGGCCATGGCTAAGCCTGAGACGAGGATAAAGACAGAGGCCAGTGCGGTATAGAGAATAAATTTAGTGGCTGCATACTGACGTTTGGGTCCGCCCCAGATGGAGATGAGGAGATAGACGGGAACCAATTCGACTTCCCACATGAGGAAGAACAGTAGCAGATCCTGAGCAGCAAAGACACCAATCTGGGCGCTCAGAAGAATTAGGATAAGGCTATAAAATAGGCGCGGTTTACGGCTGACGTTCCAGGCGGCGGCGATGGCGAGAACGTTGACGAGTCCCGTCAGTAGAATTAGGGGAGCCGAGAGGCCATCGACGGCGAGGGACCAGTTGAGTCCGAGTTGGGGTAGCCAGGGGTAGCGTTCTACGAGTTGGAAACTCGAGTCGTCAAAGTTGTAGTGTTGGGCGAAGGCGACGACCATGAGGGCGAAGTCGGTTAGACCAACGCCTAGGGCGTACCAACGTAGGGTTTTACCGTCGCGATCGGGAATGATGGGGATGAAGGCGGCGGCGAGTAGGGGTAATACTAAAATGGCGGTGAGCCAGGGAAACTGTGCCATTGGTTTTAGATGAGCATATATACTTAGTTCGGCTGTTTACATTCTAGGAGGCTCTGTTAAGTTATGCAAACTTTTTTTGCGATATATTTAAATTTAATTAAGGATATAAGCTCAACTTATAAATAAGCGGTTGGGAGTAGGGTGAACGGCCAAGGGTTAACTGTTCTATAATGGGTCGCTAAGTCAAAACTTAAGTTAGCGGTAACATGACGGTTGTGCTTTCGACTGCGATCCGAGCTGCGACTGCGCCAACGGTTGCTCCCGTTAAGCGTGATCAAACGGTTCGTAAGCCGTATCCGAATTTCAAGGTCATTGTCTTAGATGATGACTTCAATACGTTTGTGCATGTGGCGAATTGTCTGTTGCAATATATTCCCCAGATGACGAGCGATCGCGCCTGGGATTTAACTCACCAAGTTCACAATGAGGGTCAAGCTGTGGTGTGGGTGGGACCCCAGGAACAGGCGGAGTTCTATCATATGCAGCTACGACGGGAAGGCTTGACGATGGCCCCGTTGGAACCGGCCTGAGAATTTTTTAGAGATGTTGGGGACTCAGCTTAGGTCATTGTGGACGAACGAAATAAGACAAAAAAATGATGCCAACCTGTTTCGCTGCAATGGTTTGGCATCTTATGCTCGTTATTGTTGATATGGCGAATTGTTGACATGGCGAATGTCGTCCGTCAACGGTCAGGGAATTTTCTAGATCGAGATTAGCTCAGTCCCATGCGAATTTCCGAGCAGAAGGAGGCGTAGCGGCTGCCTTGGTTATGGGTGACGACGCTGGTGCGTTCTCTCAGGTTGGGATTGAGGAACCAGAGGCGTTCTTGGGTGTTGAGGGAGTCAGTACTGGCCCAGAGGTTGAGGGCTTCGTCATCTCCGAGGTGGTATTGGCCTTGGATAATGGATGTCTCGGAGGGGTCTTCATTCCAGCGCCAGAATTGGCCCTGGTTGGGTTGCTGGCCGGCCACGAAAATACTGATGGTGGCGCCGCTATGGTTGTGGTTGGCGGTTCCGACGGTTCCCTGCCAATGGGTGCGAATGGCACAGATAACCTGGTCTGCTGCGATACCCACGGACTGACAGCGTTCGAGGAGGCTGGCATCGGTGGGTTCGATGAGATCAATCCAAAAGTCACAGGTTCCGGCTTCTAAGGCCTGGGGCGGGATGGCATGGCTTGTTCGTTGGGAAAACCATTTGCCCGCACATTGGTTCATGAAATCGCTAAAGTGCATTGCCGTCGATCGCTCTCTCGTTACAGTAGGGGTGAACAGGTTTTGCGTTAGACCACCATTCTACCGGTCTGTGGTGACTCTGAGTCCCTCAGTCCGCTGAGGTCGAGGTCTGGCGGGCAGATATGTTATGTTGATTAGAACTGTTTGCAAAAATTAACAATCCCGTTGTTTTACTATCCCTTTACTAACCCAACTCTTTATCCGGAGCCAGCTTCGGCGCAGCAGAGTCAGCGACCTTGGTGGGCGATCGCCGTTCAGCCAACCTGGCTGATTTTTGTCGGATCGATTGTCTTGGTGTCGGTTCCGGTGTTTATCGAAGCGCCTCTGGTGCGTCATCTTCCCTGGTTGAGTTTGGTCTTAACCCTGGGCTGGCTTTGGTCTAGTGCCATCTTGTTAACCCAGCGTCGCTTATGGATTTGGGGGGATTTACTCTTGGGCTTTTCCGGGAGTTGGTTCGCGGGTTCGATTTACTGGGGCTGGTTTCGCTGGGAACCCTTGTGGCATCTCCCGATTGAATGTTTAGCGTTACCCCTGCCCCTGTGGTGTATTAGTCGCCATCGTCTCTTGATTGGCAGTTGGTTTGCGATCGGGTCGTTGTTGGGAACAGCGGTCACCGATCTATATTTTTATGTGGTGGATCTGATGCCCCAATGGCGGCAGGTGATGCGAGTGGATGCTGAGCTGGCTATGCCTATTTTTCAGACGGCGATCGCTAAGGTTCAGACTCCCTGGGGGACTGCCTGGGCGGTCGTTCTCGGAAGTTTACTGCTGTTGGCAGGTGTGATCCCCCTCTGGACAACGGGGGCAGGTCTGTCGCGTTCTCTACACCGCTGGGCCTTCTCAGGCGCTATTCTCAGTACAATTTTGGTTGATACCTTGTTTTGGTTCGCGGCTCTTGCGGCTTAATATAAGATCAGGGTGCATTATGGGATTAGAGTTTGGAGTTGCGGCAGTCCTTCGTTGGTGAGAATTGAATGATCATCCCTGAATGATCACGCCAATGAGATGGTCAGACCTTCGCCCGATGATGAAGTAGCCGGAGCCATGGAACCGAAGTCAGCCCCATGGGGCCAGCGAGGTCAGGGATCTCCCTTAACGGATAGGGGCGTGATGTGAGCGCCGAGCTGCTGACATTGCTGATTGAAAGACTCAGCAGCGTCTATTGCCATCAAGAACTCTTGAATGGGCTATCGTTTAAGGGGAAATTCGCCCAAATCGAGGATGGAACTCTCCCTTAATCTCGCAAACCTGTCATAGAGAGTGTGCCTGTGGTGACTTGGAAATCTACCCCCCATCTCATCCTGCGGACCGAATCGGGGCCGCGCTACCTCGCCCTGTCGGGCAATAACTGCTGGACGTTTGGGCGCAGTGATGAGAATCAGTTTACCATCCCGGATCGTTGGATATCTCGCGCCCATGCCATGCTGCAACAGACGGATTTGGGAGAGTTTTATTTGATTGATTTGGGGAGTCGCAATGGGTCGTTTATCAATGGACGGCGGGTGAGTGTGCCGGTTCGACTCAATAACGGCGATCGCCTCACCCTGGGACAGACGGAGATGGCCTTTTATGCCCCGACTCATGTTCATGCGGAGGTGGATGAGTCGGATACGGAAGATTCGGGGGCGACGGCGGTGTTATCGGTTCGTCGCCTTATTTCAGTGATGGTGGTCGATATTCGTGATTTTACGGTGTTAACGCGCCAACTCGATGAGCGGATGCTCTCGGAAGTTATTGGTACTTGGTTTCGTCATGCCGGGAATATCATTCGTGAGTCGGGAAGTTGGGTGGATAAATATATTGGCGATGCGGTGATGGCGGTGTGGTTCCATACGCCTCAGGGAGAGGAGGATGGGGTGAGTAAGGAGGAATTGTTGCGAGTCTGTCAGGCGTTGGGGGAACTGCATCATATGACGCGGGAGTTGAGCGATCGCTATCCGTTGCCCTTTGCGCTACGCATCGGGGCTGGGGTGAATACAGGCTATGCCATGGTGGGCAATACGGGAAGTGGCGATCGCCCGGATTATACGGCTCTCGGAGATACAGTCAACGCCGCGTTTCGCTTAGAATCCGCCACGAAGGAACTGCGTAAGGATGTTGCCCTTGGGTCTACCACTTACCGTTATCTCAGTGCGATTCGCGCCAGTGAGAACGTGTTTGAGGAGCATGAGGTGGCGTTGAAGGGCTACGATACCCCGACGGTTACTTATGCTGGGAATTTCGATGATCTCGATGCCTTCCTACGGCTGAGTTACCAGGAAATTCAGGTTTAGGACCAGTGAAACCCCCGTGATGGGCGATCGCAAAGATGATAGTATCTTGATAAAAGATAAAATTTTGTATCGTTCCTGAGGCCGTTGTGCCTGCAACAGCGATACTGACATCGGTTATTTGAGAGAGGGATTCATTACATGAAACGATTGATTCGCTTATTGGCAGTTCTCTGTGTCTGTGTTGGCTTGCTGGGTTGGGTTGCTCCCCTCCAGCCAGCGTTGGCTAATGAGGGAGTTGAACTGAAAAACTCCTTTGATGCCAAACTGGATACAGAATTTGGTCAAAAAATTGACATCAACAACACTAATCTCCGCGCCTTTCGGAAATATCGCGGGATGTATCCGACCCTAGCGAGCCTGATTGTTCAGAACGCCCCCTATGAGAACGTCGAAGAGGTGCTAGAGATTCCCAGCCTCAGTGAGCGTCAGAAGCAGATTCTGCAAGAGAACCTCAAGTACTTGACGGCTAGCGATCCTGAAGCGTTCCTTAATGAGGGCGACGATCGCATCAACAACGGAATTTACTAAGACCTAGGGATCTAAAGCCCAAAAGGTTCAAAATGGGTAACGCCCCTTGTAGACTGGAGTCAACGCTAACTGGCACCACGATTTAACAAGGGGCGATTTTTTGCATGACCAACTCAGCGGCTGCCTCCGGGACTCCTCGTCCTCCTTTATCTCTGGAGTTTGATGCGATTGTGGTGGGGGCTGGTGCGGCCGGTTTATACTCGGCGCTGTGCTTACCCTCGTCGTTACGGGTTGGTTTGTTGACCAAGGATGATTTACCTCTATCGGCCAGTGATTGGGCTCAGGGGGGTATTGCGGCGGCGATCGCCCCGGATGATTCTCCGACGCTGCATGTGGCCGATACCCTCAAGGCGGGGGCCGGACTTTGTGATGAGGCGGCGGTGAAGTTTTTGGCGGAACAGGCCCCGGCTTGTGTGCGATCGCTGGTGACGTTAGGGGTGGCCTTTGATCGTCATCGCGAGGATTTAGCGTTAACCCTAGAAGCGGCCCATTCCCGACGGCGAGTGCTTCATGCGGCCGATACGACGGGGCGGGCTGTGGTGAGTACCCTCAGCCGTCAGGTGGCCGGGCGGGACAACATTACCACGTTGTCGAAGGCGTTTGTTCTGGATCTCTGGATTGATGAGACGGGAGGCTGTCGGGGGGTTTCGGTGTTGTATGAGGGTCGGATTTCCTGGGTTCAGGCCCGGGCGGTGGTGTTGGCGACGGGGGGCGGCGGACAGGTGTTTGCGAAAACGACGAATCCTTCGGTGAGTACGGGGGATGGGGTGGCGATCGCGGCCCGGGCTGGGGTCTTGTTACGAGATCTCGAATTTGTCCAGTTTCACCCAACGGCGTTGACGCTTCCTGATGCGCCTCGCTTTCTGATTAGTGAAGCGGTACGAGGGGAAGGCGCTCATTTAGTTAATGATGAGGGGCGGCGGTTTGCTTTTGATTATCACCCGGATGGGGAGTTAGCGCCTCGGGATGTGGTCAGTCGGGCTATTTTTCGCTATTTACAAAGTACG
>CAZXWM010000042.1:0-16946 GCA_964644215.1 uncultured Phormidium sp. | reverse complement strand
AGGAGAAACCAATATGACTTTGTTTATCATTGCATTACTGTTCACTGGCTGGGCAGCCGTTGCCATCCTAGGGACTCAAGCCTACTTCCGAGGCGAACAAACCAAGCCCATCCACGAACGGAATTGGAACTCAGAAGGATTCGATCGCTACGCCGAAGCCTTCACCGGACAAAAGACCGACTATCGTGAGCGCGTCCCCGCTTACAGCTTGGATGTGTACCAACGCAACACCCTCGGCGAATAGTCGTTTTCCCCAATCTCTTCTCTAGACCAGTTGAGATCACAACACGCGCCCCGGCTAGATAAACTCTAGTCGGGGCGCTTTCTTTGGGGGGAAGGGAACAGGGAACAGGGAACAGGGGGGAAGGCAAGAGGCAAGAGGCAAGAGGGAAAACCCAGCTCTCACCCCTCCATCGGAGGGGATATAAATGATTTAGGGCTTTTTCCTTGTCGGTGTCATCTTCCTCCAATCCTTCTCTTAGATATCTAAATCGTTGAGATTGAGTTTTGGCCCTTCCGTTTCGATGAACTCGCGGCGTGGGGCGACTTTGTCTCCCATCAAGACCGTGAAAATGCGATCAGCTTCTACCGCGTCTTCAATTTCGACCCGTTTCAACAAGCGACTTTCCGGGTTCATGGTGGTATCCCAAAGCTGAGTAGGCATCATTTCCCCTAAGCCCTTAAAGCGTTGGATATTGTAATTGGCGTTGCTGGGGAGTTCATTGAGATGACGTTGCAGTTCGCGATCGCTGTAACAATACTGATGACTGCGGCCGCGTTCAACCTTATACAGCGGCGGACAGGCGATATAGACAAACCCTTGTTCGACCATATCCCGCTGATAGCGATAGAAAAAGGTCAACAGCAGAGTGCGAATATGCGCCCCATCCACATCCGCATCCGTCATGAGGATGATGCGGTGATAGCGTAACTGAGACAGATCAAAATCATCGCCCTTAATGCCCAATCCCAAGGCTGCAATCAGGGATTGCACCTCATTGTTCTTATAAATCTTGGCATCGTCGGTCTTCTCAATGTTGAGGATTTTCCCCCGTAGCGGCAAAATAGCCTGGAAACGGCGATCGCGTCCCTGTTTAGCCCTCCCGCCAGCGGAGTCTCCCTCAACAATAAAAATCTCCGATTCCGAGGGGTCCTTAGAACTGCAATCAGCCAGTTTCCCCGGTAACGTCGAGGATTCCAACACCGACTTACGACGTACCAACTCGCGGGCGCGACGGGCAGCTTCGGCAGCGTTAAAGGCCTGAATCGCTTTTTCGAGGATTGCATCGGCCACATGGGGACGAAACTCCAGATATTCCGTCAGCACTTCTCCGACTAGGGAATCGACAATTCCCCGCACCTCAGGATTACCTAACTTGGTTTTCGTTTGTCCCTCAAACTCAGGGTCCGGGACTTTGACGGAAATAATCCCCGTCAAGCCTTCGCGGATATTTTCTCCCCCCAAATTGGGTTGATTGTCCTTGAGTTTATTGCGTTTGCGGGCCGTGACGTTCATCGTCCGCGTCAAGACCGATTTGAGGCCTTCTAAGTGAGTTCCACCATCGACAGTACGAATGTTGTTGGCAAAGCCGAGGAGGGAATCGCTGTAGGCATCGACCGACCATTGTAGGGCGGCTTCGACGACGACGCCATCTCGTTCCCCTTCGACATAGATGATTTCCTCATGGAGGGGGTCTTTGTCGCGACTCATATATTGGATGTACTCGCGAATCCCCCCTTCGTAGAAATAGGTCTCAACGCGGGGTTCGTCAGTCCCTAATAAGTCCAGACGATGGTCGGTGAAGGTAATGCGCACGCCAGCGTTGAGATAGGCCAGTTCCCGAATCCGGGCAGCGATCGCATGGAAATCAAACTCAATACCAGTGGTGACAAAGATATCGCGATCGGGCAAGAAGCGAACGCAAGTTCCGGTGCGTTGCTTGTCGGGGCTGGGTTTGACCATCAACTCCGATGCCGGTTTGCCCCGTTCGTAGCGTTGAACATGGACTTTTTTCTCACGCCAGACCGTTACTTCAACCCATTCCGAGAGGGCGTTGACCACCGATACCCCGACACCGTGAAGTCCGCCGGAGACTTTGTAGCCGCCACCGCCAAACTTGCCGCCGGCGTGCAAGACCGTCATGACGGTTTCGAGGGCCGAGCGTCCCGTTTTCGAGTGAACGTCGGTGGGAATCCCCCGGCCGTTGTCAGTGACGCTGACAGACCCATCGGCGAGGATATCAATTTCGATATGCGTACAGTAGCCGGCCAGGGCTTCGTCGATGGCGTTGTCGACCACTTCATAGACGAGGTGATGTAAGCCTCGCGGTCCGGTGGAGCCGATGTACATCCCCGGTCGCTTGCGAACCGCCTCCAGCCCTTCTAGAACTTGGATTTGATCGGCACTGTAGCTACTAGTCATGACAAATTGCTCCACACGATAGGGGGTTTACCCCCTTAGATTTTCTGATTAATGACAAAAATCACCAAAATTCTAACACAAAATGGTTGACGGCGCGTTTAGACCAATTTGGGGATAAATTAAGGTGGGGGTTGGATATACTAAAATTTGTTGAGTTTGCGGGGAGAGATTCGGTGAGCGGGGTAATCGTCATTTGTGGAGCGACAGCTACGGGAAAATCGCAGTTGGCGATCGCCGTAGCGCAACGGTTCGGCTCGGTGATTCTCAGCGCCGACTCCCGCCAAGTGTATCAGGAGTTTGACATCGGCACGGCTAAGCCGAGTCTTGAGCAGCGACAGCAAGTTCCCCACTATTTTGTCGATTGCTGTACGCCTCGCCAGACCTTTACCATGGGGCAGTATCAACGACAGGCCCAGGAGCTGATTAAGCAGCAGCATCAGAGCGCTCCTGCCTCACCTCCGTTACTGGTGGGGGGGACGGGACTCTATATTAAGTCCATCACTCGCGGTTTACGGATGCCCCAGATTGCGCCTCAGCCTCAGTTGCGATCGCAGCTTCAGGAACTCGGTCAACGGCAGTGTTACCAACTGTTACAACAGGTTGACAAACGGGCCAGTCAACGGATTCATCCTAACGATGCCAGTCGCACTTTACGGGCGTTGGAGGTTTTTTATGTCAGCGGTCGTCCTCTGTCCGAGCAGCAAGGGGAAAACCCGCCAAGGTATCCTATTTTACACCTAGGACTGCACGCCGATCCAGTAGAGTTGGGGCCACGAATTGAGCAGCGAACCCAGCAGATGCTGGCGATGGGGTTCGTCGAGGAGGTTAAAGACTTATGCGATCGCTACGGCGATGATTTACCCTTATTACAGACTCTTGGCTATGGGGAGATGAAACGCTATCTACGAGGGGAGTTGTCTTTAGATGAGGCGATCGCCGAAACGGTCTTACATACGCGCCAATTCGCCAAACGTCAGCGAACTTGGTTTCGCGCCTATCCTGAGATTGAATGGTTTGATGTGGGTGATTGTCAGTTAACTGAGCGTGTTTTGGCACGGATTGACCAATGGAGAGAGGCTGTAGGAGAATGATGAGAGGCGTTGTAAAACTGGTCAGCACTGCGATCGCAGTGCTGTTGCTGGCCCCAATGCCAAGTTTGGCCCTTCCGGGGGAATCCGTCGAGGAAGTGGCCAATTGGATTTATACTAATCCCCTACTTCCCGATGGCCGGCGAGGAAGTTTACGAGTCAGTCGTAGCGATATTCCCGGACAACGGTTAACCTTTGTCGCCTCGAAAACCTTACCCACCCAGGGAGGGTTGGGAATTGGAGAAACCCGGATTCGCAGTGAATGGATCGAGATTTTAGACTATCGCAATGGGGTGACGAGCGATCGCCTCGTCGAAGCCTTGCGAGGAATCTACGGCTTAGATCTCTATCAAGATTATCGCAATGCGGAGTTAGTCCATGATTACACGGTTCTCGCCCGCGAGGAGGGGACGATTGTTCAGCGAGGCCAACTCTGGCGAGGCGATCGCTTTGGCTACTGGCTCAAAATCACAGAACAAGATGGCGAAGATCCCGTTTTGGGCCAACTCACTGTAATTCTACTGGACGACCTGGCCGCTATCCAAGCCGATTTGTGAGAGCGGTGCGTTCGGGCAAGTTCGGGCCTCCTGTTGCCTGTTGCCTGTTGCCTGTTCCCTATTCCCTATTCCCTGTTGCCTGTTGCCTGTTCCCTATTCCCTATTCTTGCCAGACTCCCGAGAGGATACTACCCACCAAGCGATCTAAACGGTCTAAATCGGCAATTAACAATGGGGACCAGGATACACCGTTGCGGCGGCCCTCCTCAAAATGGTGGCGGCTGTCACGAGCCAAACGGTACAGTGAATACGCCAGGGGGCGATCAATCGTCGAGGTTCCTTGCAAGGATTGATAGAGAATCTTCAACGCCAGCAACAGCGAAGTCATTTGTCCGGGAACCGGTGACTTGCCTTGCTGCAATAAAACCAAGAACGCATTAGGATTACGCTGTTCTTGTAAGGCCATTCCTTGATCGAGGATAAAATTGCGGGCGGTTTGCTCGTCCATCAGTGAATTTCCGGAAATCTCGCTATGATACAGTTAAGAGCTTACGCTAAAAATCCTCTCTAATTTAAACTCACCATGAGCCTTATCGGTAACGTTATCTGGTTAATCTTCGGCGGCTTGTTGTCGGGTATCGGTTACATCATCGGCGGACTGGGGTTATGTCTAACGATTATCGGCATTCCCCTGGGCCTACAAGCCATTAAATTGGGGTTTGCGACCATGACGCCCTTTGGCCGTAAAATTGTCGAAGACGAGAATCCCAATAGTGTCCTCAAGACTATTTTTAACGTGATTTGGATTCTGCTGTTTGGTTGGGAAATTGCGGTGTCTCACCTCATCCACGCGGCGATTCTGGCCATTACCATTATTGGGCTTCCCTTCGCCAAACAGCATATCAAACTGATCCAATTGGCTCTATTCCCCTTTGGCCGTTCTTTCAAGTAGGCCTCTAATTTTCTTGGGAAGTCAGCCGTATTAACCGACTCAAGGTGTTTTCTAGGGCGGAAACGGCGCGAATATCGTCTAACTCTTCGGCGACGGCGATCGCGCCGCTATAGAAGCGAATGGCCTCCTGGCGTTCCCCAGCGGTTTGATAGAGTTGGGCTAAGGCGACAAGGCTATTCATCTCTTCGCGTAAATCGCCCCGTTCACGAACCCGTCGTAACCGCTCTTCGAGGAGTTCCTGACTGCGCAGATAACGGCCGACAGAACGATGAGCAGTGGCCAAGCCATCGACGGCCCGTAGATAGTTCTCAAACTCCGACTCTTGGTTCTGAACTTGACGTAACGCCGCCCCATAATTGGCGATCGCATTGTCATAATCATCTAAGGCCCAATAGGCATCGCCGAGATGATTAAAGGTATTGGCCTGGCCCGAGATATCCCGAGACTGAATCCGATATTGCAAGGCCTGTTCGTAGAGGGAAATAGCCTGACGATAGTTGCCCTGAGTGGCTTCGAGTAAGCCTAAGTTACTCTGGGTTAAGCCGAGAACCCGAATCACATTGTTCTCGGAGGCTAACTCTAAGGCTTCTGCAAAGGCCTGTTGCGCCCGTTCAATCTGTCCTCGTTGGAGTAAAACGGTTCCTAAATTGTTTAACCCCGTCATCAAGTCGCGCTGATTATCCCGTCGTCGCGTCAGAGAGACTTGGGCCTCAAACATCTGCTGAGCTTGGTTTAAATTATTGAGCTGAGCGTAGGCGGAACCTAACTCCGTATATAACTGCGTCATAGCCCCCCAGTCATACATCTGAGTGTATAACTCTAAGGCCTCTTGCCAGAGGGCGATCGCGGCTTGATAATTCCCTTGACGGCGTTGTTCGCGGCCTTGTTGTAATTGGCGATCGGCATCAGTGCGAGTGGAGGTATCCCGGCGGCGTTCAATGCGTACACCAGCGTCGGGGGATTCTAACTCTTGTGCGAGTGCTGGCCGTTGGGGAAACCACAACAGGGCCAATAGAGATAGGCCTGCTAGTCGATGTATAGAGACGGGTATCATCATGGCTCAATTACTCTGGCCTCTCGCGTCGGATCTGGGTTTAGGAGATGTGTTGGGACACCTGTTCTGGGGAGAATTGGGGGTTAGAGGGTTCGAGGGGGCGATCGCCCGCGTCGAGGTAAATGGCGCGAATGTCCTCGGGCAGATTGGCTTCGAGTTGTCGATAGCCTGAGGGTAACTCTCGGGCCACATCGGCGGGGGCCAGTCGTTCTCCTTCAGCTTGGAGATAGGCTGCAATCCGGGTTTCACTCCATTTAAAGGTTTGGGACATCACCACCATGAGGCGCGATCGAGGATCGAGGAGATCAAGAGCCTGTTGAAGATAGCACCATAGGGGCGGTGGGGCAGTTTCGAGGGAGTATTGAATCGCCTCAACATCGGGAAGTTGAGCCTGATCAATCGATAGGGCTGTCAGTTGAATCAACCAATTTTGTAGAGTGACTTCTCCGGTTTCGTCTTCATTCGCGTCAGCACTGGGATTGAGATCGAGCGATCGCATTTCATGGAAAATCCGTTGCCAAATCAGCACAAACAGGTAATCAGCCCGCACCGGAGAGGTAACGGAATGGTGAACGAGGGTATAGACAATGGCACTATAGCGACAAAATAGGGCGGTAAAATATTTCCCCTCCTGTGGATAGCGCTGATAGAGTGTCAAGAGTTCGCGATCGCTATGGTGAAAGAGGGACTTGACGATCGGGTGTTGAGCTTCGGGGAACGTTGGGATTTGCACAATGATTCACCAGAATGATTCGCCGGTGGAAAAAACCTGTCCCTAGCATACCGTGGCCATTGCCCAAATCAAGGAGAACGAGGCCGGCCTTGGTGGCTCTGAGGGGCCGGTGAGTTCACCAATCTTCGTCAATTGGCTAAACTAGAGAGAGAAATTCGCCAAGTCAAGCGGGAGAGTTCCCCCAATTCGCACACATCTATGGTTGAACTTGTTTTGAATGTACTGATTTCCCCGAGTCTGGTTGCTGCCCTACCGTTAATGGATACCCTGTTTTCGACTCAGGGCATTATGGTGATGTTGTTGGGGGCCTATGCTGTCGCCATGTGGATGTTTCTCACCAGCGCTCCCAAGGTGCATACGGTGATGGTTTCGGATCTGGCGATCGCCCAGCAGTTTTATGAAGGTGAGCTACGACTTCCGGCGGCGGAAGTTCCTCTGCATTACTATTACAACTATGATCAGACCCTGGGTGCAGCAGCGGTTGATCCGCTCTATTTGTCAGCGGACTTTGGTCCCTCGCGCCCGACTCCTGAACCGGAAGGGTTGTGGTATCAACTGAAAAAGAACGCCCAACTCCATGTGATCGCCGGGGCCAGTTTAGGACGACAGAATCGCCAACGTCATGTCTGTTTTGATCGCGACTGTCTCGAAGAAGTGCTGTTACAGGCCCAACGTCAGGGGGCCAAGTATAAGATCCGCAGTGAAAAACCCCTGAATTTCCTCTTGAAAGACCTTCAGGGGAATGTGATCGAAATGGTGGAAGCCAAAGCCTAGAGCGAGCCTGAGAGACTCAATCTAAGTGATTGGGTTGCACGCGATAGATGTTCTGGGTAGCCCAATCGGCGCAGATGGCTGAGGGAAATTCTCCAGGGGCCAGGTTGCGCCGAGCCAGCTTCCCTTTTAAGCTCGTCATGGGATCTTGGCCGTTGGCGATGAGAAATTCTAGCGAGGCGATCGCCTTCCAGGTGCTGAGGCGATCGAGAATCTGCACTAAGGCTTTGACATAAGGATGGTCGGGATTCTCGTACCAGTTGGATGCGGCCAAGTTAGCTTGATCAAAGCCCAAATGGAAGGTGAGGGCGAACGGGCCAAAGAGAGCCACGGTGACGGGCCGAGTTTCTTCTTGCAATAACAGGTGATGGTCTCGGGCCAGGTCTTGTAGGTCTTCGAGAAGCTGCGATCGCGCCTCACTCGTCAGGGATGGCTCTCGCAGTTGCAGGGCCACGGTGGCTAGATAGGTTTGCAGCAACAGATGACCGAGTTTTTTGGCTTTGGTGGCCAGATAAACGGAGTTATAGTCGTTGGCTTCGATGAGTAGGGGGACGCGATCGACCACTTCAATACCATAGCCCCGCAGTCCAGCGATTTTACGGGGATTGTTGGTAATCAGGCGAATTTGGCGCACCCCGAGATCGTTGAGCATTTGCGCGCCGACTCCGTAATTACGCAAATCTGGAGGGAAGCCGAGGCGTTCGTTGGCTTCGACGGTATCGAGTCCCATGTCTTGTAAGGAATAGGCTTTGAGCTTGTTAATTAGCCCAATTCCTCGCCCTTCTTGGCGCAAATAGAGAACAACTCCTTCGCCCCGTTGTTCGATGGTTTTGAGGGCGGCCTGGAGTTGCAGGCGACAGTCGCAACGCAAAGACCCGAGGGCATCGCCAGTTAGACATTCGGAATGGACGCGCACGAGAACGGGGCGATCGCCAAAACGGCTCGGATCGCCCTTGACGAAGGCCAGATGCTCCGTGTTATCCATCTGGTTACGATAGGCATAGACCTGGAAATTGCCAAACTCCGAGGGCAGAGCGGCGACGGTTTCCCGGTTGATGAAGCGCTCGTTTTGCAGGCGATAGCTAATTAGATCGGCAATGCTGATGAGCTTCAGTTGATGAACTTTGGCGTATTCAATCAGTTCCGGGAGTCGCGCCATGGTTCCATCGGGGTTCTGGACTTCACAGATGACGCCAGCGGGAGAACGTCCCGCGAGACGAGCTAAATCAACCCCCGCCTCCGTATGACCAGCTCGTTTGAGGACGCCTCCTTTCTGGGCGCGTAGGGGAAAGATATGTCCGGGACGGCGTAGGTCTTTGGGTTGGGTGTTGGGGTCAACGGCAGCGCGAATGGTGCGGGCGCGATCTTCTGCCGAAATTCCCGTCGTGACGCCCAATTCTGGGCCAGCATCGATACTGACGGTGAAGGCGGTTTGATTGGCTTCGGTGTTGCTGGTGACCATTAGGGGGAGATCGAGTTCATCTAACCGCTCTTTGGTCATAGCTAGACAGATCAGCCCTCGGGCTTCGACGGCCATGAAGTTGATGAGTTCGCCGGTGATGGCTTCGGCGGCACAAATGACATCTCCTTCGTTTTCGCGATTTTCATCATCGACGACGACGACACACTTTCCGTCACGCAGGTCGGCGAGGGCGTCTTCGATACTGTCGAATTGAAAGGAGCGGTCGGCGTTGGCTTGAGACGATTCCACGGATGTTTTCGCTTGCTTTAACTAAATCGTTAACTTTCTTTAAGTCTTTTCAGATTGTAGCTCGAAATTGGGGTCTGCCGCGAGGGACTCTCCTGAAGTCTCCCGGAAAATGCGATAAGCTCTCAGGTGTAGACCGCAGGACAGGAGAGAAACATGGAAGTTCCAGCTTGGATGGATTGGGTAGTGGTTGGCTTTGCGATCGCCCTCTTGGTCGGTAGTGGCCTGGTCATGTCAAATGGGGCCATTAAAGCCGAAAAGGAACTCAATTCTAAAGGAAACAAGAGGTAAGGCCCCAATGACGTAACCGGGCCGATTGCTCGAATAGGGTGCATTTTCTGTGGCGCAGGATTGCACCCTTTTTTGTTAATTATAGTCAGATGAGATAGGACGTTATTTATTTTTAAAGCTGTTGCCATAAAAGGTTTTTACAGTTCGGGTGCGTCACGCTTCTATTGTCTTTTTTTCTGGTGTCAGCCACCGAGCCATCAGGAGCGAGGGAAGACGTCACCGGTGGAGACCTGGGGCGATCGCCCCGAGTTCAGGACTGAATCGCTTCACGATATTCAAGTTTAAAGATTTAGTGAAGTTGGTCAATAGCTTGCAACTTTACATGATATGATGGTTATCAAAACTATCTAATAATACTTATAGTTTTATCGCCTGAAAACAGTTCTTTTCCAGGGTAGAGGTCGGATGACTTAGGGACATTTCGCCATTTCGGGGCTACGAGACTCTAAGGAGGTGCAATCAATATCAGCTAACATGAACCGGTTAACCCCCAATCATCCTAGTAGTCAAACTCAACCACCGTCATTGTCGTTCTGTGGGGACTCTTTTGATGCCCAAACACTTGCGCTGTGGCAAACTAATCTGGCAAGCTCCATTTTAACCATTCGCGAGTCGTTAGTGTTAAGTGAACTGCTGCAACGGGCCGTTGATGAGGTTGATGAGTTATTGCATCCCGACGCCGTCTTTGCGTTTCGCGGCGATCGCCCTCAATCGAGTCAGATTATGGCAGAAGCCAGTGCCTCTCGTCAATGGTCAAGGCTACAGCGATGGCTTGATACGCCAAGCTTAGAACTCGATTTGTATCGTCGGACTGCTGAGCCAGAGGTATTTTTGTTAAACGATTATAGGACGTTTAATCCGCCACCCTGCTGTCTTGCTAAGGGCTATTATAGTCCTCAAGATCTCGTCATCTCTTTAGTTGTAGAACAGGAGCTTTGGGGACTTTTGGTTGTTCAACATTACTCCTCGTTTCGCCGCTGGGAATCTTTTGAATTAGAAGGACTTAAACTGCTTGGCTATCATGTTAGTCAAGGCATTCGGCAAGCTCTTGAATTGGAGAAATACGTTGCCATCAAAACCCCGAAAAAATCAGAATTAAGTGATGAAAAAAGCCTTGATGACTCCCAAGAATTGACCTGTGATAGTCCTGAAGACTGGGAACGTCAACAGTGGCGTTTAGAAAAAACCAAACGACAACAGGAAAAAATTCAAAAAACCATTGAAGAGCAATCGGCAATTTTAAGGAGTTTTTATAATTCCTGTCCACTGTTGATGGGAGTGGAGGAATTGGTTGACAATGACATCAATATGATTTCTTATAATCACGCGAGTCTTTCAGTGTTGTTTGAAGAAGTTAGCCCAATTTTAGGGCATTCATGTCAACCTGGAGTTGCTGATATTCGACCCTCCTCAGAGATTTTCCAACTTTGGTTAAGTTGCTATCGCCAAGCACAAGCTGAACAATGTCCGATTCAGTTTGAATATCAGTATCAGGCTGAAGATAGAACTTATTGGTTTTTGGCGATCGTCTCATTTTTAGGATGCTCACCTCAGCAATATCCCCGATTTTCCTATGTAGTTGAAGATATCAGCGATCGCAAACAGCATGAACTCGAACTCAAGCAACTTAAGGAACAGCTAGAATTAGTCATTGAAGCCGCCTCTGAAGGGTTCTGGGAAATTGACTATCGCAGCAATAGTTTCTATTACTCTTCCCATTGGAAAGAAATGCTGGGATATCAAGACTGGGAACTTGATAATTCTGAACATACCTGGCGAAATGTGATTGTACCAGAAGAGTTAGATGAGGTTTCACAATTTTTAGAAGATTATAAAACGGGCAAAATCAATGAATTTATAAAAACAATTCGTTTTATCCATAAAGATGGTTCGATTCGCTATATGTATTGTCGGGCGATCGCCGTCAAAGATTCTTCAGGACAAGTGCTGCGGATTATCGGTAGCAACCTAGATATTACCGACCTCAAAGCAACAGAAATTGCCCTGAAAAAAAGCAAACAAAACTATCAGGTAATTGTCGAAAATAGTCAAGAGGGCATTTGGGTGATTGATACGCAGGGTCAGACCACCTTTGTCAATTCCAAATTGCTGGAGATGCTGGGATATTCTGAAGACGAACTCCTCGGTCAATCTTTTCTGAATTTCATGACTCTGGAAGACCAAAAAATCGCCAAAGAGCGTTTAGAACAGCGTAATCAAGGACAGTCTGAAATTCATATCTCCAAATTTCAGCGTAAAGATGGCTCAAGCCTTTGGGCGAGAGTATCCGCGACCACAAATTATGATATCGAGGGAAATCCCTGTGGGGCCATTGGCTTACTCACCGATATGACGCAAATGATTCAATATCAAGAAGCCCTTGAAACCTCCCAGATGCAGTTAGGAGGTGTTTTAGATAGTTCTCTCGATGGGATGATGGCTTTTCGTTCTGTGCGTGATGAACAAGGTAAAATCATTGACTTTGAATGGCTCTTAAGTAACCCAACCGCTTGTGAGATGGTACAACGATCTAAAGAAGAGTTAATCGGTCGGCGATTGCTGGTAGAAATGCCAGGAAATCGGGAGGAAGGGCTATTTGATGACTATGTTAAGGTGGTTGAATCTGGTGAGCCACATACTCGACAGTTTCACTACCACCATGAAGGAGTTAACGACTGGTTTGAACACATTGCCGTGAAGCTTGGCGATGGCTTTGTTGTGACCTTCCGTGATATAACAGCGGCAAAAACATCCGAGCAAAAACTGCAACACGTCAATCAAGAGTTAGAAGAACGCTTAAAAGACTTAGAACGGCGTAATCAGGAAATGAAAATCCTCAATGAAGTGAGTGACTTCCTCCAAGCCTGTTTAACCGTTGAAGAAGCCTGTTTCGCCATCAGCAGTTTTGTGAAACCGCTATTTCCCAATTGTTCGGGGGCGATTTTTATGACCAACAACTCTCGCAATCAAGTGAGTTTGGTTGCAATTTGGGGCGACCATTTACAGTCAATTGAGCAGTTTACTCCCCAAGACTGTTGGGCGTTGCGACGGGGAACGGTTCACTATGTAAATCAGAGCTTACAGGGGTTAAAATGTTGTCATGTTCATGGGAAATTGCAGAAGTTTTCAACGCTCTGTGTACCAATGATTGCTCAGGGAGAAACCCTAGGGTTACTCTATCTTAATAGTAACGATGAGTCGGACATTTCAGAAATTAAACAACAGTTAGCGCGAACCGTTGCCGAACAAGTGTCGATGGCGATCGCCAACTTAAAACTACGAGAAACCTTACAGCAGCAAAGTATTCATGACCCCTTGATGGGCTTATTTAATCGACGCTATCTCGATGAGTTTTTTGACCAAGAAATCCAACGGGCTACCCGCGATCGTCATGGAATTGGTGTGATTATGTTAGACATCGATCATTTTAAGCAATTTAATGATGTTTATGGTCATGATGCCGGAGATTTTGTGCTGCAACAAGTGGGGCAATTGCTGAGTCGAAGTGTTCGGGGTTCGGATATTGCTTGTCGCTATGGTGGGGAAGAAATGACCCTCTTATTACCTGAGTCATCCTTAGCCGCAACCGCCCGCCGAGCTGAGGAAGTCTGTCGGCGTATTCGAGAGCTAAAACTCAAGTATAAGGGGGAGATGTTGCCGAATATCACCTCATCGTTAGGTGTGGCCTGTTTTCCTGAGCATGGTATCACTCGGGTTGACCTGTTACGCGCCGCTGATGAGGCATTATATCGAGCGAAGAATGGAGGACGGGATCAGGTGATTGTGAGTGAATCATGGGGGATTTAGACATCCATAAGGGGATGCCCCGACAGGATAGTTAAACTCGGGCTAGAGTCACTCGTTCGTCTTGATCTTGATATTTGCCTTGGCGATCGTGATAGCTGACTGAACAGGGTTCCCCTTCGAGGAATAGCAATTGGACAATGCCTTCATTGGCGTAGAGACGACAATCGGCACTGGACGAATTGGAAAATTCTAGGGTTAAATGACCCTTCCAAGCTGCTTCAGCGGGGGTGAGATTGGCAATAATTCCGGCTCTAGCATAGGTGCTTTTGCCGATACAGATAACGGTGATGGTGCTGGGAATATCTAGGCGTTCTAGGGCAACCCCTAAGCCGTAGGAATGAGCCGGGAGAATGAAATAAGAGCCATTGTCATCCTCACAGAGACGGGTGGGTTCTAAATTATCGGGGTTGAAGTTTTTGGGATCGACGACGGTTCCGGGAATGTGACGAAAAATCCGAAACTCCGCCGGGGAGAGGCGAATGTCATAGCCAAAACTGCTTAAGCCGTAGGAAATCACCGGCAGATCTCCGACGCGGCGGACTTGTTGTGGCTCAAAGGGGGAAATCATCCCTTGTTCAGCCATTTGGGCGATCCAAGTGTCGTTTTTAATCACAATGGGTAGCAGGTCGAGTTGGACGACTGGGTGTTGAGAGTCAGTTTTTTACACTACCCTATTTTGTGGGAGGTTGGGACCGGGTTGGGCTGAGGCGAATCTCAGGAGTCCGGGTCTCAGGCCGATGGGGGCGATCGCCACCGGGCCGAGACCTCCTCTATACTGAGGAGGGGGAAATCGAGAGATGACGTCATCCCCTAAATTTTGTTGATTGTTTCACTGAGGAGACGCGATTTGTGAGATTGGTCATTCTAGGAGGACCTGGCGCTGGAAAAGGAACCCAAGGACGGTTACTCTGTGAGAATCTAGGGATTCCCTGGATTGCCACAGGGGAGATTTTCCGTAAGGCGATCGCCGCTGACACGCCTCTGGGGATTAAAGCGAAACCCTATGTGGAACAGGGGGAGTTGGTTCCCGATGCGATCGCCATTGAGTTTATCCGCGATCGCCTCAGTCAAGCTGACGCTGCCGGGGGGTGGCTTCTCGATGGCTACCCTCGCACCGCCTTCCAAGCCGAGGAGTTGGATTTTTTACTCCAGGATATGGGCCAACGGCTTGATTGGGCGATTTGGCTCGATGCACCAGTTGAAGTGTTGATGCAGCGGTCGTTGGAGCGATCGCGCGACGACGACGCACCGCAAATTGTGCGACGACGGATTGACCTATTTCACCAACGCACCATCCCCATTACCGGCTATTACAAACCCCAGGATAAGCTGCTGCGGATTGACTCCGATCGCCCCCCAGAGGTGGTGCAGGACGACCTACTGGCCCAGTTAAACGCGCCCCAATCCTAACCTCAGACTCAACCTCACAGCCATTCACAAATCCTACAGCCTTCAGGTATCCTCGATCGCGCCCATCATCCATAGCATCCATGTCTTCGATTCTCCATCAGCTTCAGCAGCAGTTCAATGTAGCCCTCGTGGCCGCCTTCGGTGAAGACTACGCCAATACCGATCCCCTCCTGGCCGCCACCAATAACCCCAAGTTTGGCGATTATCAGGCTAATTTGGCCATGTCTCTGGCCAAACCTCTGAAACAGAACCCTCGGGCCATCGCCAGTCAGATTGTCGAGGCCTTGGATGTCTCAGAGTTCTGTGAAGCGCCCGAAATTGCTGGGCCGGGGTTTATTAACCTACGACTGAAGCGGGAGTTTCTCGAAGGCCAATTGCAACAGATGCAAGGAAGCGATCGCCTGGGAATTGCCCCAACCCCTAACCCACAGCGAGTTGTCGTCGATTTCTCTAGCCCCAATATCGCCAAAGAGATGCACGTCGGCCATCTGCGATCGACCATTATCGGCGATGCGATCGCCCGTGTCTTAGAATTTCAGGGTCACGATGTCCTACGTCTCAACCATGTGGGCGACTGGGGAACCCAATTTGGCATGTTAATTGCCTATCTGCGCGATGTCTATCCCGACGCCCTCAGTCAAGCGGATGCCTTAGACATTGGCGATTTGGTGAGTTTCTACAAAAAAGCCAAAACCCGCTTCGACGAAGACCCCCAATTTCAAGAAAACGCCCGCCACAACGTCGTCAAACTGCAATCAGGCGATCCCGAAACTCGCCAAGCCTGGACACTCCTGTGCGATCAATCGCGGCGAGAATTTCAGAAAATCTACGATCGCCTCGATGTTAATCTAACCGAACGGGGCGAATCCTTCTATAACGACAAGCTGTCCCAAGTCGTGCAAGACTTAGATGAGTGTGGCTTACTCGTTGAAGACCAAGGCGCCCAATGTGTCTTCCTAGAAGGCTATCAAAACAAAGATGGGAAGCCGCAACCCCTAATTATCCAAAAATCCAACGGCGGCTATAACTACGCCACCACCGACTTGGCCGCCTTACGCTATCGCATTGGCGAAGATGGGGCCACACGAATTATCTATGTCGTCGATGCCGGCCAAGGCACCCACTTCGCCCAAGTGTTTCAAGTGGCCCAACGGGCCGGCTGGCTTCGGGAAGAGGTTGAGGCGGTTCATGTTCCCTTTGGTTTAGTGCAGGGGGAAGATGGGAAAAAGCTCAAAACCCGCGCTGGGGAGACAGTACGCCTCAAGGATTTACTCGATGAAGCGGTGAATCGTTCCCGAGTGGATTTGCAACAACGAATTGAGGCTGAAGGGCGATCGGAATCTCCCGAGTTTATTGAACAAGTGGCGAACGTTGTGGGGATAAGTTCGGTCAAATATGCCGATTTGAGTCAGAACCGCACCAGTAACTATATTTTTAGTTATGACAAGATGTTGTCGTTACAAGGCAACACTGCCCCCTATTTGCTCTATGCTTATGTGCGGGTTCAAGGAATTAGCCGCAAGGGAAACATTGATTTTGAAAACCTCGGAGAAATCGAATTAAAACTCTCGGAAGATGCAGAGTTGACCTTGGCGAAACATTTATTGAGTTTAGGGGAAATTCTCGACGAGTTAGCTGAGGAATTACTGCCCAATCGTCTCTGTCAGTATTTGTTTGAACTGAGTCAAAAGTTCAATCAATTCTATGACAAATGTCCGGTGTTACAGGTTGAGGAACCGTTACGAACATCTCGTTTGGTTCTCTGTGATTTGAGTGCAAGAACCCTTAAACTTGGCTTATCTCTGTTGGGAATTAGGGTGTTAGAACGGATGTAAGCGAGGGTTTCTATCTCATTGTTTATCAAGTCGGGGCGAACCGCAAGTGGCGCGCCCTCCGCCAGCGTTGATGTCTGGCAAGCCTATCAAAAAATGGTATTCTATAAAACCTAGAGTCAAGTCCTGTTATCGTCTGGACTGAGTTCCTAACTCTATAAATCTTGATGAGTAAATCACCGGTAAACCACTCGACTCACTAACCAAAATGAGAATAGTTTTCATAATGAGAATTGCTGACTGGGAATATCTCGGTAGAACCACAGACAGAAGACTTGGCAAAAGTTAAGGAACCATGACAAAAGCTCCCAACTGTAAAATCTGGTTTGAGCAAGGGATGGGATGCCAAGAGCAGGAGAACTATGTTCAGGCTCTGAATAA
>CAZXWM010000041.1:0-16965 GCA_964644215.1 uncultured Phormidium sp. | reverse complement strand
AAAGATGGGGGTGCGAATTTCTTGGTAACTGGCGCGGGTTAAGATATTGCGGGCGGTGGTTTCTACGAGTTGCCAATAGGTGATTTCGTCGGGCAAAATGTCCCGAGTTCCCCGCAGGGCTTGCAGCGTCGTCATGGGTTGAGAAACGGTTGAGTTACGGTCAAATCTGGGGGGATGGCGTTGGGTTAGGCTTCAGCCTCTAGGGGTTGCCAGGCTTGTTGGGCGCGATCGCCATAATACCCGAGGATGGCATCGAGGCGGTTTTGATGGTCTGCGGGGGCGTTGTCGGGAATTTCTAGCCAGAGGCCGCCTACTTGACTGAGTTTGGGGTCAAAGTGCGGGGCGGTTTGGGGGAGTAAGCCGGCGGCGACTCCCTCGACTTGACGCAAATGGGCCACCACTTCCCGATAGACGGCTAAGGGAAGGGTGGGAATGGTCCAACATTGTCGCATCGTCACGTTATTAAGATGAGTTAGCTTTGAGAGGGGTTATCCTTAGTCGGCCAGCATCTCTGAGGCTGAGGTCTGGGGGCTAGGGTAGGGAAGGGTACAACAGTTGACATCATCGAGACAAACTTTGCCCCAGCGCAACGCCCATCTTACCAGAGCGACCCGGTTTTCGGTTTTGGTTTTACTGAGGATGTTGCTGATATGGTTATCGATGGTCCGTTTGCTAAGTTCGAGGCGATCGGCGACTTCTTGGTTGGTTAGGCCGGTGGCGACGAGTTCGATGACTTCTAGTTCGCGATCGGACAGAAGTGCTTGTCCGTTCGGTGTGAGGGCTGACATAACGTCTGCTTATTTTTTATAAAGGGACTGATTTAATTTTAGGGGAAAGCGGCGATCGGTTGAGCAGCAATACTCAGGATTTGTGGCGGATGGGATGGCTGAGGTGGCGATCGCGGCTTAATCACGCCAAGTCAATCCATTTATTCTGAGTAAATATACTCATCTCGTAACTAAGATGCAGCCAATTTCATAGATTGAAATTCGCCGATTACAATATCCCATAACCATGGCTGGGGTAGTTTTGTTCCCCAGACGGTAATGGGGGCGACTTCGACCAGGCTTAGATATCGCTCTCGTCACCGCTGAATTTTATGCTAGAATAGGGTGATTTATACTTGACAATTTGCTGGAGAGCAAACCATGATTGATTGGCAAAAACAAATTGAGAGAAACCCAAATATTTGTCATGGAAAACCTTGTATTAAAGGGACTAGGATTATGGTTTCGGTCATTCTGGATAATCTGGCTGAGGGATTGACATTAGCAGAAATTGTTGACAGGTTTCTGCTGTCCCCAACTTCCAAACGAGCGCGGTTAATATAGGCATGACAGCCCAGCATTTGTTCCTGGATTGTGATAATCGTGATAGCAAAATCATCCAGAGGATATTCAGCCATTCGTGCCATCAGATTGTGATAATCTGCCCCAGATTGACGTTGCAGAATACTGAGATGATCGGTATCTAATAAATATCTCATTCCATTTCTTAGCGGTCTAATACCGACTCATCGCCTCGGCGAATGGCTTGCCCTAATGCGAGGATCTCTTCAAAAGCCGGTTCATCCTTAAAAGAACCGCTAATTTGCTCTAACCAGTTGCTCGATTTCGGAGGGGCAATCTGTTGTTGAATTTGAGTAATGGCTGCTTCCACTGCTGCCATGCGTTCTTCTAGTGAAGTGTGGGTTGTCATGGATTGCAAAAAGTGGGTAGGGTTGCATTCCTATTGTAGTGCAAGGCTTGAAGTGCAGAAAAACCTTCTGACCCTCTGTGACCATTTGTGACCCTATAGGAATCTATTAGAGAAGGTTTCTGAGTCTAGCCGAGATGGCATCCGCAACCAGGCGCAACGCTTTCCCGGCTGCTAAGATTTAAGCAAATGTAGGCTCTGTCACCCTCTGCTACAAATTAGGGGAATAACCCAACTCTCTAAACTGAGGGTCAGGCCCCATTTAGAGAAGTGAAGGCCCGTTCCGGAGAATGGCGCTATTTGGCAAAAATTGGCGGGGGTATTTTCCAGGGAACGCCTCCTACTTTTTGGCTCGATTGCATCGTTGTCATTCACAGGGATTAGAGTTAAAATCGGATCAAGCTCACGGATTAAAATCATGTCAGAACATACCCTGATTCTATCTGAACAAACTTATCAAGCCCTCCTAGAAGTCGCCCAAAAACAAGGGTTAACTCCCGAAAGTTGGATTTTATCTCAACTTGAACAACCCCAGCCTGAAGCCGCACCGTTATCTGAAAAAATCGGAGACTTAATTGGGGCGATCAATAGTCAAATGGAACCTCATCATCAAGTTCAGTCAACTGATTTTGGCGAACAGATTGCTACCAAATTATCTAAACAAGGACTGCGACGACCATGATTTTAGTGGACACTGGGCCTCTCATTGCTCTAATTGATAAAGGCCAGGGAGACACCCATGTTAAATGTGTTGAAACTTACAAAACCCTAACAGGTTCTATGTTAACCACCTGGCCTTGTTTTACTGAAGCTATGTACTTCTTATCAGAATTGCGAGGTTGGTCAGCACAGGCGATTTTATGGGAGTTTGTCAATAGAAAAGCTTTGGATATTCATACAGCTAATGAAGCAGAATGTCAACGCATGAAAGTTTTGATGGAAAAATATCAAGATCTGCCTATGGATTTAGCCGATGCTTCTCTGGTCGCTGTGGCAGAAAGCCAAAATATTAAGCGGATTTTTACATTAGACAGTGATTTTTATGTTTATCGACTCTATGATAAAAATGCTTTTGACGTTATCCCAGGATAAGAGACTCTGACAGAAGCTTTCTGAGTCTAGGCAATATATCCGCAAGGCGCGATCGCTCTTACTTGTGCAGAGAAACCGGGTTTCTAGTCAAATCTTGGTCAAGATATAGAAACCCTGAAATCAACCCGGTTTCTGAGTCTATGCGATCGCATAGCGGGAATATTGGCGAATATAAGGAAGATGAAAACCAATGACAATATCTTTTGTCAATACAATAATTTAGTAAATCCTGCTTGTTCAAAATGATGATCGCTTGTTAGGGCTTCAGTTATCCCATATTTTTGCATAATAATAAAACTCGAACAATCTACTAAACTCCAGTGTTTGTCTTCTCGCTGACTTAAAAGTTCCCAGGCTTCTCGATCGGTTTGAAAATCAATATGAATAATTTCAAGGGAGGGAGATTTTTTTAAGCTATTCACAAAGTCAATCAGACTTTTTCGGGGAAGACGAAGAGGGCTATCGAGAAGAGCGACTAACTCCGTGACAATATAATTAGTTGTAATCATTAGCCGTTTCTGGCTCCGACCAGATCGATAAATTTGTGCGGTTTTTTGATGAAAAGGCTGATTGGCGTCAATTAAATTTGCCCATCCTGATGTATCTACAAAGATTTTATTCATCGTGCTGGCTTAAAAATTGCTTCCCTAAATATCGATCGTGGTTTTCTCCCCAGTCTGGAATCTCGCTATGAATAGATCCAATAAATTCTTCAATGGGATCGTCATCAAGGTTATTCATCGTGGTTTCCAACCATTGCGTCGCGATAGCTTCTGGAGAAGTTCCGGCTTTATTGGCCGCTTTTTTTAGACTTTCATACAGGTGATTTGGAAGTTGTAAAGTTAAAGAAGTCATAAGATTGGGGTGAGGATACCGCACAAGTTAATGCTGTTTTTTCTGATTTTTGTCTAATATTATACCACAGTTTCTTGGATATTCAAGGGTTATATCTCTACTAAACGCTATTGGATGATGCGCGATCGCTCTTACTTGTGCAGAGAAACCGGGTTTCTAGTCAAATCTTGGTCAAGATATAGAAACCCTGAAAGAAACCCGGTTTCTGTATTCCGCGTCGCTCCCCCGGCTGCTAAGATTTAAGCAGGAGATTTCAGCCTAGGAGAGTTCCCCATGAGTTTAGTAATTTCCGATGACCTAGTAAAGGCGAGTGGCTTTTCGGAAAACGAGCTCTTGTTGGAAATTGTGCTGATGTTGTTTCAGCAAGATAAAATCAGTTTGGGCAAAGCCAGTGAGTTGTTGGGGCTGCATCGAATGCAGTTTCAAAAACTGATTTCTGAGCGTGGTATTTGCGTCCATTATGATAGTGATGAGTTTCAGGAAGACCTCAAAACCTTAGAGGAAACGGAGTGGCCATGATTGTTGTCAGCAACACTTCACCCATTTCCAATTTAGCGAAGGTTGAGCAATTTAGCCTAATTCCTCAGCTTTATGGTAGAGTTTCAATTCCCTGTGCGGTGCATGAGGAATTATTGGATCCCAGAGCGGGGGAGATTGTGATTACAGCAGTGCGATCGGCAACTTGGCTGGATATTCAATCCGTACAAAATCAAAGGTTAGTTAATGATTTAAGAACCCGTGTCAATGTGGGAGAGGCTGAAGCCATTGCACTGGCGATCGAAATGAAAGCAGCCCGCTTAATTATTGATGAACGGTTGGGTAGATAAACTGCCAGAGAATTTGGGGTAAAGATTACTGGAGTTTTAGGAATTCTTCTCTTAGCAAAGCGCCAACAACTAATTACGCAAGTTCAGCCTATTATGGATAGTTTAATGCAACAAGCAAATTTCCGCATTAGTAGCCAACTGTATGCAGATGTTTTGATAGCTGCGGATGAGTTGGTCACTTAACAATGTGGTGATTCCTTTTACATCTGATAGAGAATCGTTAGCTACCAGTTCCGGGGCGGTGCGTAAGCGTGCCATCGGTGTGCCGGTGCGCTCATTGAACCGTTTGCCACAATTACGACACTTGTAGCGCTGTTGGCGTTGGCCGCTACGGATGGCGCTGCCGTTTTTCACGGTCTGTTCACTCTGGCAATGGGGACATTTCATCGGTTATACCTCATGCATTGCCACCCTTCTAAACGATCACCTTCTAAGACACCAGTGCCAGCGATATAGCATCTGCAATAGTGGGCGATCGCTCCTAACTATCGCTCCTCACTGGGCTTGGTTTTCTTGACTTTACTATCAAAATCTCGTCCACTCCAACGGGTTTTTAAACCGGGTTGGCGCGACAAAGTGACCACTTCTCTGCCGCTTTCTGCTTCCTTTTTGCGGAGGTCTTCAAATATGGCCTTCAAATCGTAGTTGAAAGACTTGGCATACTGCTCACGAATTTGATGAATTTCTTCGACAATTTCATCGTTCCACATAGACTAATCTCCCATGAGTTCGTTTGGCGTACAAAGAACAGGCAAAACATAGCCATAATCCAGACTGATTTCGGCGAGTTTTCCTTGAATTTGGGCATTGGCGATATGCTTGCAGTTCCATGTTAACAAATAATCCATGCCGTGAACAGTGGCGGCAGCGATGTGGATCGCGTCTATCTTGGCTTTAGGGGGCAAATTGCTTCGGGTTAAAAATTGTGCTGCCAAACCTTCTACCGCTTGATTTAAAGCGAGCAAAGGAAAATTATCTAAAATCTCTAGTCGTTGAGCAGCGATCGCTGGATCTCCTTGTGCCACTTCGTCTAAAACGGCTTCTGATGTATAGAGAGTGAAAGCATTCCGGCGTAGTTCCCACCAGTCTCTTGTAATTTCCATGTGGGCAGCAATAATCAAGTTTTGGGTTGATCTAGCGGTGAGATACCCTAAAATACTTGTTTCGATGTAAACCGTTTCACTCATATCAAGATAAGTTGACTCATCCTACTGTAGGTTAAGCGCTCTCTAAGGAAACAGCGATCGCACCTCTAGGATACAGTCTGGGAAGGCGAGGGGGGCGATCGCGCCACCGGTGAGAACTTGGCGATCGCGGTAATGTGTTGAACCCGGTTGGCGATAGCGTTCGAGTTGTCGTTCCTTGAGGTTGATAATCCAGTATTCGGCGATGCCTTCGGCGGCGTAGAGAGGGGCTTTGACGGTGCGATCAAATGCTAGAGTGGAGCGGGATATTTCGATGAGCCAGAAAATATCATCGGCGCTGGGATGGCGATCGATGTAGCGTTCCCAGGTTCCGGTGACAATGGCGATGTCGGGTTCGGGTTCAGACTGACTTAGGGTAATCGGTGCGGGGGGACGCACTAGGGCGCGATCGCCAAGCATCTGACTGAGGCGAGTGACGAGGGACCCCCAGCTATAGGTGTGATCGGCGGATTCAGGAGCCATTTCCAGGATTTCTCCGGCAATGAGTTCGACACGCCGTTGGGCGAGGATGCCGGTGTTGACGATTTGGTGGTAATCCTCGATTGACCACTGTAGGGGACGTTTTAGGGGAGTGGTTGGCATGGGCGATCGCGCTTTTTTTACAAGTCATCCTCTGTGAGATTGACTATTTTCATCAATGCTTTTAACGTGCCGATTTTTAAGTCCTGATTACGGTGGACAGGAATAGAGATTATTTTTGGTTCTTGGGGATTCTTGTAAATATGGTGACTTCCGGTAATTCTTTCTAAAATCCAGCCCTTCTTTTCCACAATTTTACAAAGTTGTTTTCCGGAAATGGACTTCATACAGCAATTTCCACAATTTTGTCGGTTGGCTCTATATTTTTCGGGCTATTATTTGCAACACCTAGCCAACCTTCAACAGCGTCTTTTAAGTTCTGCGTCACCTCTTCCAAGGTATCACCTTCGGTAATGCAACCAGGCAGGGCTGGAACTTCGGCCCAATACCCCCCTTCTTCTGCGGGATGAATAATGGCGTTAATTTTCATACACTTCGCTTCATCAGGTTCTTAAGTTGAGTATAGCAGGATTAGAGGTGACAGTCTGGGACGGCTAGGGGGGCGATCGCGGCTTAATCACGCCAAGTCAATCCATTTATTCTGAGTAAATATACTCATCTCGTAACTAAGATGCAGCCAATTTCATAGATTGAAATTCGCCGATTACAATATCCCATAACCATGGCTGGGGTAGTTTTGTTCCCCAGACGGTAATGGGGGCGACTTCGACCAGGCTTAGATATCGCTCTCGTCACCGCTGAATTTTATGCTAGAATAGGGTGATTTATACTTGACAATTTGCTGGAGAGCAAACCATGATTGATTGGCAAAAACAAATTGAGAGAAACCCAAATATTTGTCATGGAAAACCTTGTATTAAAGGGACTAGGATTATGGTTTCGGTCATTCTGGATAATCTGGCTGAGGGATTGACATTAGCAGAAATTGTTGAGGACTATCCACCGTTAACTTTAGAAAATGTCCGCTCGGCGATCGCGTATGCTGCGGCATTAGCAAGAGAAGAAGAACTGTCGCCAACGCGATAATTTAGATTATGGGTGGAGGTTATCGTTAGCTCGAAACCGGATGCATTGAGTCAATAATTGTTCAATGTGCGAGAAACTGCTTGTTCTAGTTTTTCGCACTCATCAATCAATTTTAGAACAGTTCTCCCAAAATATTGTACATCGATCAAACTAATTTCAGCATTGTGCATTATTGAAAAATGATGTTGATTTCCGATTTCCTCGATCGCCCAAAAGCCAATTTTAAAATTTGAGTTTTGGGAAAGAAGAAGTGTAGATAGCCAACCTGGAATGCTATCTTTGTCTCTAAACTTGACACCACTAGGACAAGAAAACTCTAAGGTCGTGTCGTAGCGAATAATAAAAACTGTTTGAGTTGTCCCAGACTCTGTTGTAAACTTAAGAATGGTTCTTCTATCATTGAGATCACTAATTTTCCATCCTAAGTTGTTGCAGTAATTTCGGATCGTCGATTGATAGTTACTGCCCGAAAATAAATCGAGATCGATAGCCATAGCTTCACTTCCCCTTTCTTGATGTCCACACTTAATGTACGATATTTGCCATTCCAAAATATGCAAATCTCATACTAAAATATCCTTTTACAATTGTCATGATTATTGCGGTATTTGCCAACCCCACAAAAGTGATAAATAGGGGGGATTTCAAATCTAAATTCAAACATACACTTGTAATAAAAAATAATATCCTGTACCTAAAAAGGTGAAAATGTGGGAAAATGGGGGTGCATAAACAATAAAACTATAACCTGGGTGAGCAGCTATGGAGATTCAGGAAGCCTTCCAGTGGACCGATCGCCTGCTTCTAAAGACTACGGGAAAACACCTAGATAGCCTGCAACGTGCCATCTTAGAAGGTGCATGGCAAGGTAAAGGATATAAAGACATAGCAGACGAATACCACTGTACGAGCGATCGCGTCAGGAAATCAGTATCCGACTTATGGAAGCAACTTTCCTATTGTTGACTTAAATATTTATTCACTTTTAAATTAAATAAATATTTTTTTAATTTAACTGTAAGTACAATAACAAAAATTACCATAGATAAAAAAACTCATAAAAAACTCCTTTTGGCGACTTTAACAATTGTATAAATTTGTAGTTTTTATGAGCGGATAAATCAGTTACTTCAGTAAGTAGTAATGACTTTTACACAAGGAAATTCGACTTTTTTAATCAACAATACTCCCACGCGATATTTTCCTCCACAATAAAAAAGACACATCAGGACAATAGAAATGAGGAAAAACGCCTTCAATCTGTGGGAAATCATGTCCAGGAGGGTTAAAACCCACTGGTGCATCGTGACTATCATACGCTTGATATATCCAATTAAGTTTTAGGAATAAATCTTTTTCATGCTTGTTTATGTAATCAATAAAGTTGATTCGAGACCAAAGCCTGACCTGACTGGGATTAAGCTTAGTTCCGGTAGGCAAAGTCCAACGTTCATCTTGAAACTCATTTAGTATAAATTCATGATCCCTGATGCTTCTACTGCTTGTTTTTCCATATTTTTTATAAATAGAGGCTTGAACCGAAAATCCAAACTTACCTTGACTATATTTAGTCCAAAGATTATCTATTGCTTGCAGTTTATTCATCGGAAATTTTTCAATCTCTTCTGTACTCATATGGCTACTACCACCAGTTCCTAGAGATATTTTTATGCAGGACTTTTCTTGCCTTTTATTTGTAACATTATACAGAAACTTTCCGACTGGGGATTCTATTCTAAGTCTTGGAGAAACGCAAGGTATTTTTTTTACAGTATCGATAAATAATTATTGCAATTAGTTTTTCTGTTATAAGATTAGCAGTAGCCCAGTCACCAGCGCGCAGCCTGTCTTCTAGTTTCACTAAGCTTTCCTGATTGTCATACTCCCACTTACAAAAAAGCAAAAAACATCCAGATGCAACGAACAATAAGAATATCAAAAACTTCATAAAATTTACCTCACAGTGAAAACAGATTTTTGCTGAAGAACTCGTATAAAATATAAAAAGCGTTGAATTGAATTTGTGGCAACTACAAATGAACACTCTGATGTTCTACTTAAAGTCATATATAGAGTGATCGCTTTTTCATGCCTTATACTAAAGGTTACAGTCCAAAGTCGTGCGATAAAAAGCCCCGAGCTTCCACTCCTCCCCCGTAAGAATCAACGTCGGCCAAAAATTACGATAATACAAAAAGACTATCAAAGAAGGGAGGTGTCCTGGAGGTGCTGAGGTTGTGAAGTTATATTGCTCGTATGCTACTCCTCTCCATCCTACCTGATCCTGAAACTGATGCCAGATCCCTCTACCCGGATATTTCCCGTCGAGTTGGGCACCACTATCCTGATAGATTTGCTTTTGGACGCTGAACCCAAACTGCCCATCACTGTATTGTATCCACAGTTCGTCAATCGTTCGTAAATCCGTGCAGGGAAATTGTGCAATGTTTTCGTCTGATAAAAGCTCATTTTCCTCTCTGTTAGCCACTTTGAGCATCATTCTGGTAGTCTCCTGATCGGCTTCCTTCCACCTACCATCCTTGAGAAGTTCCTGCAACCGGTTGTAGTTAACCCCCACCGCAGACTTCAGTGCAACTTCGGGTTGGGTTGCAGTTGGTGGTTGAGGTTCATGCGTCAGTTCAGGGGGAGGTTCTGCTGGAGAGGTGTAACTCGGTTCATTTGTTGTTACAACCTGCTCTTCTCTAGCTGTTTCATCCCGAAGATCCACGCAACTGACGAGATTTCCTCCCAGTAAAATACTCACCACCATTCCCACCAGCATCACTATGGGTTTTCTATTCAGAGTTTGAGGTTTGGAAAGTTGAGTTAACATATTTATCTTTTTATTTTAGTAATTCACTGATCCAGAAAATAATTACTAAATCGCAAAAAATTAGCAATTACTCATGTTTTTTTTAAGCAACCTGACATGATAGTGATAGTTAATACCATCGTTTATCATTATTACCCACCTGCAACAGAGCGAATAGCTGCCATAAACCCTATGAAAAATGTAAATATAATCACCGTAGGATAAATATGCCAGAACCACTGACGATGTCTCACTTCTGAAAAACGGAATTTTTTCAAGAAAACACCTTCTAGGATATAAAAAAGAAGACCATACATTGGTATTACAACTGGCATAATCAATATGGAAAATTGGTCATATAGATTCTGATTTGCAGTTAAATTAAAAAGCCATCCCACCACAGAAAAAACAATGCCATTAATGACCCAACTCAAAAGGTATTTCTTGTTAAAGCTTAGTTTGTTCGAGTTTTCTGATGTCATGATTCAGTACCTACTATTGATTTTAAACAATTAAAGATTGTAGATGAGTAGCCGTGATTTTTGGGAGATACATAAAAAGTGGTAGATGTTTTTTAAGCTAAATCCACTTATTTTCTATTGCTATATCTTGCGGCTCCTGATAAAAGATGCCAACTTTTCTAACCAAAATCTTACAATCTGCCTAAGATAGAAACTACGGTTTAGATACTGAGCGAGGTGAGGACCAATTTGGTAATATAGACTCACGAATAAACGACCCAAAGGATTGCTTAACAAAGTGCGATCGCGGAATTTTCGAAATGTGTCTAAATCGGGATGAATACCAGTTGAATAGGCTGCCGTAGCGACAAAGCAACCCCCACTTTCTTCTAAACTTAATGGGCAAACATCTTGACCAGATATCTCAGACAAAGCTTCTCTAATGGTTTTTAAAGATGCATCTGACTCCTCTTTGATAGGCTGAAGATTTTTTAACTTTTCTTGATTTTGAATAACTTTGGAATTTACGGATTTTGCGTAATCCTTGATATTTCCATATCTATTTAATTCTTGCTCATCAAAAACTGCCTCGTACTCATCAAGCTGCTCAGCAATCTGCACTAATTTAGATTGAAGATATATATTGATAATTGAGTCACTGTCATAAAAACCTGAAATTAAGTACAGTAGATTGAATAACTCAAATAAAGTCTGAGAAAATACGATTCTGGCATTAGTGGGATTTTCATATTGCATTTTTACTGCAACTGAAACATCAATTATATTCGATTTTAGTCTCGCATAAATACCATATGCTTCAAGAGCAGAAATGTAGTTTTTTAATGCTTGAGTATTGTCTCCCCGTTCCTTATAATAATCACCTCTACCCATCAATCTGGAGACTTCCTCTCCGGCTTGTTCAGCGTTTTTCTGCAACTGATAATCAACGTCTGACATGGTTTATATATCCTTAGGTAAAAAACAGGAACACTAGAGACTTCGGTGGTCAGGAAATCTGGTGTGGTGTGATTCTTTGTCTCGCATACCACACTTGACAACTACAAAGAATTGCCCCCACGTCCAGATTTTCGATTTTTAGCAACTTTCCTTATCTTGACAGTCAACTGTACTTACCCAAATTATAGCGATTCTGAATCGCCGCGATTACACTAGGGTTGTTATAGTAAGCTGCACCATCGGGGCCAATATAATTCCCGTTTGATTTGACTCGAAAGCCAGTTGATTTATTCGTAGCTGAGTTGCGAAAGTACAGATCATTGGATTTAGGACTTCTGTGAAAAACTTCGTATTGACCATTTTTTCCAGTGATGTAGCCGACAACAGTTCGATCGCCAGAATCAGAGTAAGTTCCCATAGTGACCTTTCTAGTTAGCCTTCAAGCAAGTAAACTCTAACTCAATTATAGTGAAGTTTACCAACACCCATTATAGTGTCAAATCCTGTCTCATTTGCCAACCCCAAAAAAGTGAGGCTTGGGGGGACTTTAAACTCAAGCCCAAAAAACAGAATTGTGACAAAAAGTAATATCCTGTGGACAAAAAGGTGAAAATGTGGCAAAGTAGGGGGCTAAGACAGACAAAACTATAACCTGGGTGAGCAGCTATGGAGATTCAGGAAGCCTTGCAGTGGACCGATCGCCTGCTTCTGAAGACTACGGGAAAACACCTAGATAGCCTGCAACGTGCCATCTTAGAAGGTGCATGGCAAGGTAAAGGATATAAAGACATAGCAGATGAATACCACTGTACGAGCGATCACGTCAGGAAATCAGCATCCGACTTATGGAAACTTCTCTCAGAACTACTGGGAGAGGATATAAAAAAAAAGAATGTACGATCGCTCATCGAAAACCAAATATTCCATTCCTTTAATACTGAAGTTCAAATTGGATCTCATATCAATCACATAAATAATGTCTGTAACGACTTATACAACGAGCCAAAAATTTCAACCAACCCATCATCCAGCAGTAGCGAATCCGATACCATACCCCGCCAGGATCTTAGCCAAGCCCCCGAATACGATCGCCTCCACCCCCGTCACGACGAACTCACCACCCTCAAACAGTGGATAGTCAGCGAACATAGCCGCATCATCACCCTAACTGGATTATCGGGAATTGGTAAAACCGCCCTCGCCAGACAACTCGTCGAACAGATAAAAGACCACTACGATCGCCTACTCTGGTGTAGCCAGCGAAAATTCCCCAACCTAGAAACCCTACAAAACCACATCAGCCAGTTTGTCGCCACAACCGCCAACCCCCAGCTATCCCTCCTAGAGTCTCTGAGAACTCACCGTTGCTTCATCATCCTCGACGACTTCCAACACAGCCTAACCTCCGGCGACTTCGTCGAAAGCTACCGTCGAGACTATCAAGGCTATAGTCAACTCATCCGTGAACTTGGAACTTTCTCACATCAAAGTTGTGTTCTGCTGCTGAGTTGGGAACAACCCCCAGAAATCGCCGCCTTAGAAACAGAAACCCGCCACTGTAAAACCCTCCCCGTTCAAGGGTTTCCTCAACTCGCCAGCCAAATTCTCCGCGATCGCCAACTCCAAGACCCCAAACAATGGCCAGAACTCAGCCAACTCTTCAACCATAACCCCTTATGGCTAAATATCACCGCCTCAACTATCCATGAATTATTCAACGGTAGCGTCCAACAATTTCTCTCCTACCCCAGCCTCTTTTTAGGAGACTTAGAACCCATCCTCAACCGACATTATCAACGCCTCAGCGACTCGGAAAAAACCCTGCTGAATTGGTTAGCCCAGCAAAACCCGCCCGTCACCATCAACCAGAAACCCCCCAATCTTTTATCGAACCGAGAGTTCTTAAAAGCCATCCAATCTCTCAAACGACGCAGCCTATTAGACTCCTCATCCCATTTAACCCTACAGCCCGTCATCCGACAATACATCCGCAACTTGGCTGAATCCAGAGACTCAAACTAATCCCAGGCCCCGAATACACCTCACCCCCAATTATCGGGGTGGGGATGTTTCCTCTCTGTCACCCTCAAGGGATAGCTGACTCCAACGGATTTTTAGACCCGATTGGCGGGATAAATTGACAACCTCTCGACCGCTTTCTGCTTCCTTTTGACGTAAGTCTTCAAAGATAGCATTCAAGTCGTAGTCGAAAGACACTGACAGGGGAATAATCGGTTCAAAATCTCTATTAACGATTCCAGTAATTATCCAATTCTCTTAGCTCGTCCACCGAAGTGACGAACATAGCCCAAACCGATTCCTACAATCCAAATTTGAGCATCAGGGTGAGTGGCTTCAAGGCGATCGCAGGCGGCAATTTCACTCATATCGACTTCAAAATCTCCAGTTTCTAAATCAATCACCACAATAGAAACCGGGTTGATGGCAAAATCCCTATGAGAAGGCAAAACTCCGGTAGAAGCCCGGTTTCTGACTCTCCGGCGATAGGTTATCCGCAATGGTGGGCGATCGCTCCTACCTGTGGCTCCTGTTGCTGGCATTGATGGCCGGGATATGTTATCTTGAAAACAATAAAATTAGAATTAAGTGGGTAAACATCACTCGCGATACTCCACCGGTTAGGCTTCCATACCCCCCCAGTTGGACTGACTCCATAAAATCCAGGCTTTTGTAAAAGCAAAATACGAGATCTAATTCATTCATTGAGACGCATAGTTTTAAGTAAAGATGATAGAAAATGAAATTTTAAAAAATGTTGAAAAACTCCCAGAATCTGTAAAAAAGTCAGTTTTGGACTATACAGATTTTTTGGTGAACCAATATGCCGCAGATCCGGCTTCAACCTCCAAAGCACCCCAGCGAGGCGGACTAGGGATTTGGCAGGGTCAAATCTGGATGTCTGATGATTTTGATGAACCTCTGGAAGATTTCAAAAATTATATGTAACGATGAATTGCCTACTGGATACCCATACTTTACTGTGGTACTTGCAAAACTTAGAGACCTTCCCTCATCTGAATTTCAGATAATCAGGAAATAGACGACCCCAAGTTTATTGATTTTATAAGAATTATCCCACCAGTAAAACTAATCGCCCTCAGAGATTATTATTCTAGCTCATTATCCGAGGAAAGCGATCGCAGTCCCCATTGTAAAACCGTGAGGTGTTGAGCCAAAGGGTTGGATTCCTCCCAACTCACCTGTTCAATCATCTGACTTAAAACTTCCTCCAATTTAATGAACGTTTCGGTTTGTAAGATATTGGCGATATCTCGCCCTAGTAAATAGACATGGGAATCCATATACTCCAGTTCCTCATTCGCTAGTTTCTCGTATAACTCAGAATAAACACGCTCATCATCCTCATATCGACTCAAGATAAAATCTAGATCTTCTAAATCTTTATCCACATCCATTCCGCGATCGCCCCAAGCAAACATCTTCAACACCACTAACCCTGGAATATCTACCACCTTAACGTCCCGATCATCAATTTTTGCTAAAGTAGCTTGTGAAAAGCCTTCTGAAAATCCTGACACATTCATGATGCGATCGCTCTCTTTCCATAATATGTCTTGTTCAGGTTCAGCAATTTTACCAAAAGGTATTAGATCGACTTCAGTCTTCGTATCTCGATAAATCAACTTATGCTCAGACCGAGTTTTCTCAAATTTTGCCGACTCTCCTTCCGTAAGCTCCCGTACAAGAGTACTATAATCATCCCAGCTTTCCAGAGAGACAGCCATATCCCAATCTTTAGTTTTACGCCCTTCCCCAAACTTAGAATAAAAAACAAGTTGCATCGCTCCAGCCCCGACAATCATAGCCGGTAAATCCAGTTTCTGAAAAACCAAAAATAAATCTCTTAACAAATTCTGATCAT
This sequence comes from uncultured Phormidium sp., assembly GCA_964644215.1. Lineage (GTDB taxonomy): Bacteria > Cyanobacteriota > Cyanobacteriia > Cyanobacteriales > Geitlerinemataceae > Sodalinema. Next base: position 1,591 of record CAZXWM010000041.1, on the reverse strand, counting down.
CTTGATTTATCTGCATCTAAAACCACCTTTATTGAGTCTCAAAACGTAGATATTCATCGTAAAGTCGTTGCGCTGTTTCCCGCAGACGACTGTTCCCGTAGTACATCAACTCTGCATGAATCAGTAACGGGTTTACAAAAGTCGTCTGTTCAATCCCATCAGCATTTAAATCCCTATCAGACATCCCAAATTCCCGTAAAAACGTAATCGAACCCTCATCACTGGGTTTAACCCTCAAATCGAGGGCTAACCTTCTAAAATTGCAATCTTGGGGGAGATGGAGTGTTCCTCCAATCGGCTGAAGATAGTCCGTCAGCATACCCGCCGCTAACTCCCCGCCAATTCGACAACCATATTGAGCTGCAATCTCTAGTAATTGAGGTTGTATATCAGAAAAATCCCGTTGGCCAATGGGGGTAAAGCCTCCTATTAGTAATTCCGAACGCAATTGTTCCGAATAACCCAATTCCCACCGCTCTAGCAGTTTAAGTGGGGTCTGAATTTTATAGCAAACTTGTAAATGTCCATCTAACTTGAAGCGAATATATCCCAGCTTTTGAAGCTTGCTTAAACTCTGCTTTAACGTCTTTAAACTAACCCCTGAATGACTCGCTAATTTATCTAGTGATTCTCCCGCTGGATGAGAGAGTAACCCATACATCACTTTCAACGTAGCCGTTGTAATCTGTAACGACTGTGAATCTGCCGACTTCCCAGTTTTGCGTGAGGGTTGATGGAATACCAATATATAGAGTCCAGGTCGATTCAAATAAACCTGACCTTTCACATCCACAAACTCAATATTTTTGGCAACTAATTCCTCAGCCACAACATTGGATAAGCCTTCCGTAATGAGTAGAGGACACTCTCCTGGTTGAAGCCGTTTTTGTAACTTTAATAGAAACTCAGGGACAATTTCAAGCCAATCTTGGCTGAGTCTGGGTTTTAGCTCACAAACATACTCATTTATCGCCTTACCTATCCCAATTGTCAACTTTCCATCCGCGAGAACGGATGGGGAATCATAGGGTTCAGCCGTCAACTTAACCTCAAGATGAGGCAAACTTTCAAGATAGTGAATACATTTTTGCAAAAGTGGGGCTTTCGGAGATATCACCAGTTTGACTCAAGATGAACGTTAACTCAGGGGTGCGTTCCAGCGAAGTCAACCATTGCAGAAAAACCCAACAGATGAAACAACGCCGGAACACACCCCAAATTATCAAGGTTAGCGACTACTTACTCCCCAGTCACCGACAAACCATCCACCCAGATGCGAGGACAAACCCCACCCGGCGTTACCTCAGCCTCCGGTTCCACATAAATAATGGACTTGAGAACCTCGCGGATATCCCCCGCCACCGTAGCAGAATCCACACTCACTTTCTCGCCTTTCTTGACGAGCCAACCATCAAACGGCAAAGAAAACGACCCTTGCAAGGCATTAACCCCCGCGTGTAAGGCACTCAAATCATCAATAAAGACCACATTTTCCTCAGTCTCTAAAGAATAGCTCTGTTCCGGTTGCGACGCCGCAAAAATATGATAAAAGTCAGGACTAATCGTGACTTTTGCACCCATATTGGCATGG
>CAZXWM010000040.1:0-16982 GCA_964644215.1 uncultured Phormidium sp. | reverse complement strand
GTGGTTGCCCTCTCCCGGCAAGAGGCAAAAGAAAAGACGTAGGGGCGAAAAATCACACCGTATATCCTGAAGATTCCTTTATTTGATGGGTAAATCAAAGGTAAATGTTGCCCCTTGTCCGATGTGACTATCGACGGAAAGATTGCCTCCCATCATTTCGGCAAACTGGGAGGCAATTGCTAACCCTAAACCGGTTCCACCATGTTCTCGGGTACTGGAGGAATCTGCTTGTGAAAAGGGCTGAAAGATGCGTTTATGAAATTCTTCGGGGATGCCAATTCCTGTATCGGATACAATAAAGCGAATGATTGATTTTTTTTGCAAGATTATCAATTGAATTTGTCCCGACATGGTGAATTTGGCGGCATTACTAAGTAGGTTTAGTAAGATTTGCCGAACGCGCTGGGCATCACCATAGACACATCCAGGGGAGTTTTTATAAATAACTTCTAGGGTATTATTATTGGCATGAATTAAAAGAGACACTTTTGATAAAACGGTATCAACTAAGCTTTGAACCTCAAAGATATCGTAATTAAGGGCAATACGTCCGGCTTCAATTTTGGAGATATCTAAAATATCACTAATCATCGTCAAAAGATGTTGCCCTGAACTATGGATTCGTTGGACATCTTGAATCAAATCCGGGTTATCCAAATCACTGAGTTCTTCTTCTAGGAGTTCACTATAGCCAATGATGGCATTGAGCGGAGTTCGCAGTTCATGACTCATGTTGGCTAGGAAGGCACTTTTGGCACGATTGGCGGCTTCGGCGGCTTCTTTGGCTTCTTTGAGTTCGAGCCATCGCTGGAGTTCGGTGATGTCTTGCAGGCTACCGATCGCATAGTTTTGGAAAATAACGGCCCGTTCGCGAACGAGACGTTCTTCACCATCGGTCCGTAAAATGCGATAGTCGACACAGAACGGCTGCTCATGCTCTAAGAGATCTTGATAGGCTTGACAGACATTGGCTTTATCTTGGGGATGTAGGGCTGATTCTAATTGCTGTCGGTTGGGCGATCGCGGTGCTGTCCAGCCAAAGATATCCGAGAGTTCTCGAGACCAATACATATCCCCAGTTCTTAAATCTAAATCCCAATTGCCCAATTGGGTAATCCGTTGGGCATTTTGGAGACGCACTTGATTGCGTTTGAGGGAGGCTTCGGCCCGCTGTTGTCCCGCTAGGGTGGTGGCCAGAACGAGGGAGGCGATGGAAACAACGGTGATAAAGGCTCCGAGAGAGAGGACGGCCTGGGTGACTGTACGAGCTTGGACTAAAAAGGGGCCACTGTTGCGTAAAATTCCCCAAACTGCCATGGTGGCAATGATAAGGTTGATCGAGACTGTTCCCCGTTTGCCGAAGCGTAATGCTGTCCACATGAGGATGGGAAAAGGCAGGTATTCTAGGGGAAGTTCGTAACTTTGGGCGCGACTGCGGGAACAGAAAACAAACCAACCGATGGCGACCGAGGCCATTAGGAGCAGACAAATCTCCAAATAGCGTTTGAACGATCGCCGGCGAAATTCCTCTCGGGGTAAGTCATAGCGGCGATCGCACAAGGCCAAGCAAACCGGCGTAATCGTCGCCAGGCCCGTGATATTGCTCATGGCCAGCAGCCAGGTGATTTCGCTGAAGTTGAGACGATTGGAGAGATCGAGGCCGATGGACTGCACGATGGCCGCTTGCATCAGGAGACTGAGCAAAACCGCCACCCCAGTCCCGACGGCCATCAACAAGGCTACATCTCGCAGTCGTTCTAAGGATGGACGAAACTGCAATCGCTTCAGCCATACCGCTGTCACGACAACTTGGAGGGTTTGGGCGATCGCCCAAGCGACCGTCATTCCCCCTGGCCATCCCTGGATAATCGCCCCCAGTAACGCTCCGATGGCCACTCCGACAGCGAGCGATCGCCCCTTGAGGAGTAAGGCCGCTAAGCCAAATCCAGGAGCAATTCCCATCACCGCAACTTGTAATTCGCTCACGGCGATCGTCTGACTCAAACCACTCAGAGTCCCATAGAGAAGCACCAACACCAGAATTTGACAAGACAAGCGATGTTGCAGTTTTTGGAGAGTCGTTTGTAGAGGATTAAAGATCAAGACCATTATCTGGGTCTAATGCTAATGAAATGAAATAAAATTAAACCGTGCGGCACGATGTATCTTGGCTGGTTGGCCATGGCCCCTGGTTCCTTCCTACTATAATTATTTTAGAGTTTCGGAACGTTCTGATGCCCCTGAGTCCGTAACCAGGGGAGTAACCGCCGCCGAGCAACAGCCAGACGGTTCAGCCAATCGATCATGACTGATGTTGTAATGGCGATCTACTCTTAACGGCTCTCTCGATGGACAACAATCCTCTCTATTTTCGCGCTCCCCGCGTTCCCCTCTGGCGGCGAGGCTGTGCTTTTGGCTTCGATAGTCTCATCGCTTGGGTGCTGGCCAACTTAGTTGGGGGACCAGCGGTGACGGCTCAATTCATTGTTTTTGCCCTGACCTGGTTTTCGATGCGGGTGATTGTCCCGAGTTCCTATTTTGGCCAAAGTCCCGGCCGTTGGGCTTTTGATATGCGTGTGGTCAGCGATCGCGACAATCGCACCCCCCTCTGGCAAGATTTCGCCAAACGAGAGGCCATCTCAGGACTGGCCGTGTTTTTAGCCCTGGTGGGATTTTTCAATCTCGGATCTCGGAATGCCTTTTATCTAATTCTCCTATTGCCCCTCGGCATTGATGTCGGCGTGGCCTGGTTTGATCCGGTCGATCCCTCAGCCTTTCACGATCGCCTCAGTGAAACCCGCATTGTCGCCACCCGTCGCGGCTATTCCCTCGACCTAAAAGTTAAAAAATGGGTTGCCCTAATCAGCCGAAATGTGAAACAATAGTTGATCGTGTCTGAACTCCAAAAAATTCAGACCGATTCGATCCAACAGCGAGTATAACCAACCGAGTACAACTATGGCTAAGGGCGTTCGCATTGTTGTGACCCTCGAATGTACAGAGTGTCGCACCAACCCTGACAAGCGGTCTAACGGCGTGTCCCGATACACGTCCCAGAAAAACCGCCGCAACACCACTGGACGGATGGAACTCAAGAAGTTCTGCCCCCATTGCAACAAACATACCGTTCACAAAGAAACCAAATAACACCTCAGATATCCCCTGGATATCCTCTGAGTGTTGTGTCCATCGTCAATTGCCTTGTTATAGGAGTAACCACAATTCATGGCAGGATTTTATCGTCGTCGTATCTCCCCGATTAAACCCGGAGATCCCATCGACTACAAAGATGTTGAGCTACTGCGTAAGTTCATCACCGAGCGAGGAAAAATCTTACCTCGCCGCATTACCGGTCTGACCTCTCGCCAACAGCGAGATCTGACGAAGGCCATCAAACGCGCTAGAATATTGGCACTGTTACCCTTCCTCAACCGAGAAGGCTAACGTCAAAATCTGACAAAACCCGGTTGACCATAAGTCGCAACCAGAATGTCACAAAATACTGAGTGAACCGACACGCTCCCCCCTTGGAGGTGTCGGCTGTCAGTAGTTCGTCTTCTCAAACCCCTGAGTCTGATGGGTTTGAGAGATGGTACAAGCGCTAAAGCGTTCGATGTAAGAGAGTTTAAGGGCTGGTGGAGAAAGGAAATCTAATCGAATTTCGACTACAGGGTGAGCGCCGGCTCGCCGTTTTAGATCGCCCTGAAGGTAAGAAAAACTGGGTGGTCATCGATGAGCAAGGCCAAAGCCGAACCCTCTCGCCGAAACAGATGTCCTATTGCCTCGCTGGGCAATCATACCAGCCCTCAGACTTAGGGGCCTTTCAAGCGGAGGTCAGCCCCTATCTCGATCCCTCCAGTTTAGAGGTGGCTTGGGAACTGCTCTCGGAAGATGGGGAGTCGGTTGCGCCTGATGAGTTGGCTCTGTTGCTGTTTAGCGATTCGACCCCAGCTCAATGCTACGCCGCCCACCGCCTCCTCTGTGACGACAAGATTTATTTTAAGCAAAAGGGCGATCGCTACGAACCTCGCCCCGCCAGCCAAGTGGCTGAACTGAAACACCAACTCGAAGCCGAAGCCCTACGCCAGCAAGCTTGGACAACTTTCCTCGAACGAGTGGCCCTGGCCCTGGCCGGAACTCCGATGGACTGGGATAGTGGCGATCGCAGCCACCTCGATGCCCTAGAACGCTACGCCACCCTAGGAGATGAGGCCCCAGGACGCAGCGCCGCCCAGGACGTTCTCAGCGCCCTCAAGCGTCCGCTAACGCCCCAAGGGGCCTTTGATGTGCTAGTGGATTTGGGGCTATGGAGTCCCCACGAAAACCTCTTTTTACGGCGCACCCAGATTCCCACGCACTTCTCTAGCAAGGTTCTTGACGTGGCGCAACGCTGTTTGACCAATTTTCCCCCGGATACGGAACCCAACCGCCTGGACTTAACCCACCTGAAGTTGTACACCATTGATGATGCCAGCACCCGAGAAATTGATGATGGCCTGAGTGTCGAGTTTTTAGAGGGCGATCGCCAGCGCTTATGGATTCACATCGCCGATCCCACCCGTTGGCTCACCCCCGGCGACGAACTGGACTTAGAAGCTCGCCGCCGTTGTACCACCGTCTATCTGCCCACCGGCATGACCCCCATGTTGCCCCCGGAACTGGCAACGGGTCCAATGAGCCTTAACGCCGGTCAAACTTGCTGCGCCCTCAGCTTCAGCGTGATCCTAAACCCCGATGGTAGCGTTCACGAGTTCAGCATCCATCCCAGCCTCGTTAAACCCACCTATCGACTCACCTACGATGATGTCGATGAAATGTTGGAGTTGGGCTTAAGGGCTGAACCGGAAATCGCCGCCATTGGTGAATGGGCCAAAATTCGTCATCGTTGGCGACAGTCTCAGGGATCGATTTTTATCGATATGCCCGAATCTGCCATTAAGGTCAACGATGATGAGGTAATTATCGAGGTCTTAGATAACTCCGCCGCCCGTCAGTTGGTGGCTGAGATGATGATTCTAGCCGGAGAAGTGGCCGCCCGCTACGCTCAAGACCATAGTCTCGCCATCCCCTTCCGTCATCAATCTCAGCCGGAACTTCCCCCGGAAGAGGAGTTAATGCAACTTCCCGCTGGCCCCGTTCGCGCCTGTGCCATTCGCAAATGTATGCCTCGCAGCGAAATGAGTGTCTTTCCCAACCGTCACGCCAGTTTGGGCTTAGATACCTATACCCAAGTCACCTCACCGATTCGCCGCTATACTGATTTACTCACTCACTTTCAGTTAAAGGCCCATTTACGAGGAGACAGCCAACCCTTCTCTAGTGAGCAGGTGCAGCAATTGATGATGAGTGTCATGGTGTCGGCTAAAGAAGCGGTCTTAGTTGAACGGCAAACCTGTCGCTATTGGGCGATCGAATACCTACGCCGCCATAATCAAGAAACCTGGCAAGCTCTGATGTTGCGCTGGATTCGCCCCGATGATAACTTAGGCTCACTCCTCCTCGAAGAGATTGGCATTGAGTTTGTCTGGCGTTTTCCCCGTCCGATGCAACCGGGGGAACGGTTCCAGGTCCGCGTCAGCTATGCTGATCCCCGTGAAGATACTATCCAATTCCAGGAAGTGGTTGACAATCCAGCTCAGGTGTGATATGCGGCTGTGAGTTCACATCAGAGGCTTTTGTGAAAAAGAACGATGCGGTTGCGTCCATTTTGCTTGGCTTGATATAACGCCATATCGGCTTGATTGATCAATAGAGTCGATTTGATCCGGTTGTGAGGAATTACCGTGGCTACGCCTAGGCTCATACTGATCATCGGACCAATGGGTGAGGCTTCATGTTTGATATTCAAGGCTCGAATCCGTTGGCGAATCTCTTGCGCAATATACATCGCCCCAATGGAATCGGTATCCGGTAAAATCAGGGCAATTTCTTCGCCGCCATAACGAGCGGCTAAATCCGTCGCTCGCTTGGCGCAGTCATGACAGGTTTGACAGACTTTTTGTAAACAGTCGTCCCCGGCTTGGTGTCCGTAGGTGTCGTTGTAGCGTTTAAAGTAGTCAATGTCACCTAAGATAAGCGAGAAGGGCTTTTGATCTCGGGTGAGGCGTTTCCACTCCCGGTCTAGGGTCATGTCAAAGCGCCGTCGATTGGCAATTCCGGTTAAGCCATCAACATTGGCGAGTTGTTCGAGTTCTTTGTTGGCCAGAGCGAGTCTCTCGTTTAACTCTTGCACATCTTGATTACGCGCCCGTAACTCGACTTCGATCGCATCAGCGTGTTCGGTGATGTTCTCTACCATGATTTCTAGGTCGAGTTTCTCACGTTGTAGGATCTCAAGTTCTAGGCGCAGTTGGCCAAGTTCTTGAATGAGGCGCTCTGGTGATGTTTCCGGTTCCACGGTAGCAAAAGGCTCACAGTTTACAGTTGAGGGGGACATACCGAGACAATTAAGTCATTCTGAAAACTCTCACATCAATGGTTTGCACCCTTTGCCTCTCGTTGGGTCAACCTCAACATACCCTAAAGATTAACCCTTTGCTAGACCTAGGCTCCGGGCGATTCCTGAATTTTGGGCGCGAATCTGAGTTTTTGGTAAATCGCTGTAACGAATATGCCCAAACCTTGACTCGGAAGCTGGCGATCGCCCAAAATCCCTGAAAAAATCCCCACTTGGTGTAAAGCTTTGTTAAGATTTGTCAACCGGGTTGGCACCGCAGACCTACAATGGGGTCGGGTTGAAGACTGACGATGCGATCGCCTGGCTCTATCGTGCGTCCGCCCACACTAACCATTAAACGTTATCGCCCACGGAGATTCTAGGGAGCGCCCAATGTTAAAAAAGCTTTTGAAATCCAAAAAATCGAGTTATTTCTTAGAAATTGATGAAAAATCCGGGCAAGACAACGGCAAAGCCCCGGAAACCGCCTCAAAACCTGCCAAAACCGCCAAAACAGTAGAAGAGAAACCCAGCCCGCAGGCCAAGGCTGAAAAAGCTCCTAAAAAAGCTCCTAAAAAAGCTCCCCAAGCCCCGAAAACTGAAGAAACCGCTCAACCTCCCCAAGCCAAGACTGCGGCTCAACCAGCGGCGGCCAAACCTCAGCCGAAACAGCGTAAAGAGTTTGCCACACGCTACCTGATGCCGAATTCCCCCACCCCTCGCCGCCGCCCAGGGGCGAATATGCAATCGTTCCTAGATATGGCCAAAGATACCGGAATGCGACGCTAAGCGCGTCAATCGGGGATAACAGGCAAGACAGGGGATGCGTCAGAGGTGACGCATCCCCATTTTTGTGTCTCCAGATTTCGGGAAACTCCACCCCTGTTACCCAGTTCCGGCGCAAAAAAAAGAAGGGAGAGCCGTAGCTCTCCCCGCCATCAGGGTGCATCTATACCATAGTCTAGCGAATCTGGGGTGAGGGGTCAAGCCCCACGGCAAGATTTTTTTTCAACCTGGCTCAACGCCATCTCGCAGCCGTTCACGAGCAACGGTTCCACCTACTCTCCCTTCAGCTTAGGCACAAGCAGTTGATTGGTGAGTTTGGGATCGGCGCGGCCACTGGTGAGTTTCATCACCTGTCCCACAAAAAAGCCTTGCAGTTTGGTTTTACCGGCCCGATATTGCTCAACCTTATCCGAGTTGGCGGCCAGGAGATCATCGATAATCTGCTCCAACTCGCCGGTATCAGAGATCTGAGTCATCCCCTTCGATTCGACTAAGGCTTTGGCGGAACCGCCCTTCTGCAACAGTTCCGGGAGAATTTCCTTGGCAATTTTGCCGCTAATGGTTCCCGCTTCGATGAGGCCAATCAGTTCAGCCAAAATCTCGGGGGTGAGGGCAATTTCAGTAATTTTGAGTTTGGCCTCGTTGATATAGCCAGTGATATCTCCCATAACCCAGTTAGCGGCCAACTTAGCCGGTGCGCCTGCGGCCACAACGGACTCGAAATACTCCGCCACCTCGCGCTCCTCCGTCAAAACGCGGGTGTCATAGGCCGATAAGCCGAGACTCTCCTCGTAGTAATGCCGTTTTTGAGCCGGGAGTTGGGGAATTTGCGCTTTCCAGGCCTCTCGCTGTTCCGGGGTAACTTCAATGGGACAGAGATCCGGTTCAGGGAAGTAGCGGTAGTCGCTTGAACCTTCCTTGACACGCATACTGATGGTGCGTTGGCTGTTTTCCTCCCAGAGACGGGTTTCTTGAACGATCGCCTCTCCCGATTGTAAGCAATCAATCTGACGCTCAATCTCAAAGTCGATCGCCTTTTGAATCGCACTAAAGGAGTTCATATTCTTAATTTCAACCTTAGTGCCAAACTCCGCTTGTCCCACGGGACGCACAGAAATGTTGACATCACAGCGCAGAGACCCTTCTTGCATATTGCCATCACTGACCCCGAGATAGCGCACAATGCGCCGTAGCTCTTGGCCATATTCGGCCGCCTCTTTGCCAGAACGAATGTCGGGTTCTGAGACAATCTCCATCAGGGGAACCCCGGCGCGGTTGTAGTCGACGAGGGAGTAGGATGACCCCGAAAGGCGATCGCTACCCCCATGAACCAACTTCCCAGCATCTTCTTCCATATGCAGGCGTGTAATGCCAATGCGCTTGCGATAGGGATTTCCCGCCTCGTCAATCAACTCAATTTCTAGCCAGCCATGCTCAGCAATGGGCAAGTCATATTGAGAAATTTGATAGTTTATAGGCAGGTCAGGATAGAAGTATTGTTTGCGATCGAATTTACTGTAAGGGGCAATTTGGCAGTTGAGAGCCAACCCAGTCTTGACGGAGTATTCCAACACCTTCTCATTGAGAACCGGCAGCACACCGGGGAGTCCGAGACAGATTGGATCGATATGGGTGTTCGGCTCGGCACCGAACGCCGTAGAGGACTGGGAAAAAATTTTGGTCTCCGTCGAAAGCTGACAGTGGGTTTCTAACCCAATTACGGCTTCATACTGCGTTTTCGTCGGCGCGGCTGTGGTCATAGGGGAATTGAGGGTTAATCAGTACGAGTTGAGACAGACTCTGTTGAGTCCCATTCTAGCGTAGTGACCGGGGCCAATGAGGCTGGGTGATTGAGGCTGGACTATTGCGGTGGCGGTCTAGGGCAGAGCCTATCATAATGTCCTGGTGGTTCGCTCGATTTGAGACAATTTGCCAGAGTTGTGGCATGGTAGGATTGAATAAAATCGGTGAGTCATCCCCCTCGCTGATTCAAGACCATTAACAAAGTCACCTGACGGTACCTACTACTGCTTTCACTTCATGAACGAGATCACTCCCAACCAGATGCGAGAACGCCTCGGTAATATCGATCAGATTCGCGATATCTTGTTTGGCGATCGCTCTCGTGAGTATGACCGTCGCTTCAATCAACTTGAGTCTGAGCTGGCCAGCCTACGGCATCAAACAACAGAACAGCTCGAAAGCCTACGGACGGTGTTGACGACAGACCTAAAAACGGCCATTGATGCCATGGAGAAGAAGCTTCAGTACGTCAACGCTTCTCTCGATGAAGATTCTGAGGATTTACGCAACCAGTTACGAACCGTGGAAAGTCGCCTTTCGAGTAACTTTGTCGTCGCTGAGAAGAGCTTAAAAGGACAGGTTCGTAATCTCGAAGAAGAGTTGTCGGAAACTCGAACTCGCTTGGATGGAGAGTTGGCTGATTTGCGATCGCAGATCCTCGACGAACTCCAGCGGCGATCGCAACAGCTTCAAGGGGAAAAACTCTCCCGCACCGACTTAGCCGATATCCTGTTTGATGTCTGTATGCAAGTCAAGGGAAAAGACAGCCAGGCCCAGGAGTCTCAAAACGCCAACCCCGAACGCCTCATCCTCCCAGAACGACAGAACAACGATCAGCAACCAGACCACCCAGAACCCGACTATCACGACGAGCCGATCTCCGACGCTCAGAATCATTAACCTCCATGACATCTCCTGATTCAGAAGCCCCAAATTCTAGCCGGGATACCTTGAGTGACCTCGAAGCGCTTAAGGCCCTGCAAGACCTTCTGAGTGAGTTAACTCTCGGAGAATCGTCCCCATCTCCCCAGGCGGATGCTCACCCCCCTGAGACGGCCCCGCCTGAGTCTCTGCCGCTGGCCCCGTCTGCCTCTAGTCCACCGCAACAGGTGCAACAGACAACATCGCCTGCTGCTGCGCGTCGTCGCCATCGAGAGGCTCATCAGCCTAGCGTCTCAGCCGCTGCCCCAACCCCAGACCATCACCAAGTTTCAATCCCCAGCGACGAGCTGCGTCAGCTTCAAGCGCAAGTTAACGACCTCCAACAGCAACTCGATCGCGCCACGGGTTCTATGGGTCCCCTGATGCCCGTGATTCAGGAAATTCTCACGAGCTTGTCCCCCGTTGAACTGCGAAATGAGGTGATTCAGGCCCTGGTTCCCGAAATTGACCGGGTGATTCGTCAGCGATCGCAGCAAAACCCCCACGCCATGCAAGAAGCCTTTGCCGAGATTATGCCGGGGGCGATCAAAGCCGAAATTCAACGTAATCCTAAGCAAATCGCCAACGCCATTGGCCCAGAAATGGGGGCGGCCATTCATCGCCAGATTCAATTGGACCGCAACGCCATCCGTGATGCCCTAGCCCCAGAAATGGGCGGCTTTATCAAGGCCCAGATTGAACTCGAACGAGACTCAATGGTCGATGCCCTCTATCCCGTCATCGGCAACACCATCGCCAAGTATATGACCGAGGCGGTGCGGGATATTAACCAAAAAGTTGAAAATACTCTCAGTTTTGAAGGAGTCCGCCGCAAGATACGCGCCCGCTTACAGGGAGTCTCCGAAGCCGAGTTGATTTTACGCGAATCGTTTCCCTTTAAGGTGCGAGCGGCCTTCTTGATTCATAAACATTCGGGTTTAGTGATTTGCGAAGCTCAAGTGTCTGAGTCGGAACGGCTAGAGTCCGATATGATTGGCGGGATGCTCACGGCAATCCGCAGTTTTGCCGCCGATTGTCTTGTCACTCCTGGGGGAACCTCGGAACTGCAAGAGATTGAGTATGAAACCTTCAACTTAGTCATGGAAGTGGCCGGCTACTGCTATATTGCCGTGGTCGCCGAAGGGGAAATGCCGAAGTCTTTTGTCAATAATCTCCGCAACACCCTGGCCTACATCGTGCAGAAGTCTGGGGATACGATTGAAAACTATGACGGCGATCCTGAGACGATTCCGCCGCTGGTGGAAAATCGCCTCGGGATGTTGGTGGAGTCGGCCAACTTCCGAGAGACGGAGGAGACTCGGCGCAATCGTCCCCCGATTTTATTGGGTTTTTTGGGACTGCTGTTGCTCGGGTTTGGGGTTTGGGGTGGCTTGCGGTTTTGGCAAGGGCGAATTATGGCTCAGGCTCAACAGGTGTTAAAATCGGACCCGGCGTTGGCTATCTATCGCCTCAATGCCGATATGAATTGGCGAACCTTGGTGTTATCGGGTGAGGTGCCGACGGAAAGTCTGCGATCGCAGGCCGAGGCGGCGATCGCAGAGGTTTTGCCCGAGCGAACGACGGACAATCGGATTTTGACCCTTGAGGTTCCCCCCACTCCCGAATTGACCGCTGCTGAATTTGAACGAACTCTAGCGGCCTTGAATAGCCTCGATGATGTCTCCTTAGAAGGAGAGATTCAGGGAAGTGACGTGCAGCTTTGGGGAGAGTTGCCCAATCCTGAGCGATCGCAGCGGGTGACGCAAGCGTTTGAGGCGATTCCAGGGGTCACTACGGTCACTCATACCATGGGGACGAAACCCCAAACCTTAGAGGAACGGATTTATTTCAACTCCGGTGAGACAGCGATTACAGAGCCGGAGCAACGGGAAACTTTAGAAGCCTTGGCTGAGTTATTGCAAGAGTCCCCAGAGTTGCGGCTGCGTGTCGTTGGACATACGGATCAAATCGGTTCCCCGCTGGTTAATCAGGAGATTGCCCAACGACGGGCGCAGGCGACTCGGGAGTTTCTCGTGCAACGGGGGATTGCGGCGGAGCGCTTGCAGATTAACGGCTCGACGAATCCACCGCCGGATCTTGAGGAAACAGCGCCGGCTGAACTCAGTCGTTGTGTCCGTTGGCAGATGTTACCGTGACTCGGCCAGACTGGCCCTGATAATTGTTCTGGTATTAGGCTCAATTCCCGTTACTATAGAAACTCATCCCTGAGTTCTGTCGCAATATTGCCCAAAAACTGGCTGATTGTGTCAGACTTGTGTTGACTTATAGTATCAATCATCCTATGGCAGTTATTTCTAAGAAAATTTGTACAATTGGAGATTTTAGTGTTGGTAAAACCAGCCTAATTCGTCGTTTTGTGGAAGGAAAGTTTAATGATCGCTATCTTTCAACCGTCGGCGTGAAAATCTCCCGCAAGCCTGTTAACGTCACAAATCGCGCTGGCGAGGACAAGTCGGTTCAGCTTCTGATTTGGGATTTGGAGGGCCATACTAAGTTCAAATCCATTGCCCCGAGTTACCTACAAGGGTCGTCGGGAGCCTTGTTTGTGGCGGATGTGACTCGCTTGGAGACGATTGAGCGTTTGGGGGAGCATTTGGATTTATTCTTCTCGGTGAATCCCAAGGGGGTGGCGATCGCCGCCTTAAATAAGTCCGATTTACTTGAGGCGGACAAACTCACCCATTTACAAGAACAAGTTAAAAGTGAGCAAGGCGATCGCCTCACCTCACTTTACTTGACATCAGCTAAGACTGGAGAAAATGTCGAAACAATTTTCTCTCAAATGGCAACATTACTGGTTTAATGATGTTGAAGGGGATAAAGAAAACGCAACTTAAGAAGCGGACATCGTAACTTAAGAAAGAATCAACAGGTTAGCCACGTCCAAAATTCTCCCTCCTCTTCAGGGAATGTGCATCTGAAGCCGTTGTACCCCCCGCCTCCACAGACATGATTCCCATTAAGTCCGTTAAGCTGGCAAAATGGAACTATATACAGTTGTCCCCTCAACGGTATTCCCCAAAACCTGCCAGGATAGACACTGCCAAAATTTTTCCAGTTTCGTGAACTCCCAACTCGACCTAAAGCCGGAATGCACGATCTACAGGCCCAACATTCGTTGCGAATCTTAGTTATCGAAGATGACGCCACAACGCGGCTACTCCTCAAACGGACGTTGCAGAAAGAGGGCTATAACGTCACTCTCGCCGAGGATGGTGTTGAGGGGATAGAAAAGGCGCTGCTGATTTCTCCGGCTTTGATTATTAGTGACTGGGTGATGCCACAACTCGACGGCATGGAACTCTGTCGTCGGGTGCGATCGCATCCCGACTTATCCGGCGTATTTGTGATTCTCCTCTCCTCGCGAGAAACCGTCGCCGATCGCGTGCAAGGGTTAGATGCCGGGGCTGATGAATTTCTCTCGAAACCCATTGATCCCAATGAACTCAAAGCCAGAGTGCGTGCGGGATTACGTCAATATCAACTGAACCACCAACTGAAGGCGGCTAATCATGACTTGATGGTGACGCTACAACAACTCAAGCAGGCTCAGGCTCAACTGATTCAAAGTGAAAAGATGTCTAGTTTGGGACAGATGGTGGCCGGAATTGCTCATGAAATTAATAATCCGATCAACTTTATTGAAGGAAATTTATCCTTCGCAGAAGACTATATCCAAGATTTACTTAGTATTATTAGTCTCTATCAAAAATACTTTCCTGAGGTTCCTGACGAGTTAAACCTGTTACTCGAAGAAAGCGATATTGAGTTTCTCGCCGAAGACTCCAAACAACTGATTGACTCCATGCGGGTTGGTGCCTCGAGAATCCATAAAATCATCAGTCATCTGCGTAACTTTGCCCGTCTCGATGAGGCGGATATGAAGCGGGTTGATATCCATGATGGTATCAATAGCACTTTGATTATGCTCCAAAACCGCCTCAAACTCGCCAATGGTACAGAAATTGAGATTGGTAAAGACTATGGAGATTTACCCAAAATTGACTGTTATCCGGGTCAATTGAATCAGGTGTTCTTGAATATCTTGCACAACTCAATTTACTTTTTACAAGACTATGTAAAAAAAGGAGAGTTAACAGACCCAATTATTCGGGTTTTTACGCGCTCTATTGATGAACGAGATACCGTAGAGATTGTCATTTCCAATAATGGTCCGAGTATTGCTGAAGCCACCATTCCCAAGGTGTTTGACCCATTTTTTACTACGAAACCTGTTGGTCAAGGAACGGGGATGGGGTTATCGATTTGCTACCAAATTATTGTTGAACGCCATCGCGGTCAAATCCAATGTTTGATTCCGGCTGAGGGTGGAACGGCGTTTGCGATCGAGATTCCGCGACGACAGCCTGAGGAGAATCGTTAAAATCCCCAAGTTTGAGACGGGAGGCGGAGCCTCCCCAGGGGCATTCCTTGGCAGAGCCAAGGAACGAGGGCTGGAGGGATGAGGGATGAGGGCCTCTTACTGTTGGGGTTGGGGGAAGGTGAAGTTACGTTGTTCCTGAAGCACTTCCCGCGCATCGCGACCTGGGGTATAGGTATACCCGAAGTTATTGGGGTCAGCATCATTGAGGATATTGGGTGTCAAAATGACAATTACCTCCTGACGCTCGTTTTGGCGGACTGTGCGACGGAATAGAGAACCTAATAATGGAAGATCTCCCAGAATAGGGACTTTACGCACTTCACTACGATCACTTTCCTGGATAATTCCTGAAATAAGTAATGTTTGTCCATCACGGATGCGGATTCGACCCGAATCAATAGAACGCCGCTGAATCAATGTGACTGTTTGTTGGCCTTCTCCTGCCGTCCCGACTGGAGAACTCACTTCGGGGTTGACTTGCAGCGTCACAAAACCATTGTCATCAATCCGATTAACTGTTACGCCAAGTTGTAATCCAACTTCTTCCTTCTCGACTTCTCGTGTTTCTCGTGTTCCTGACGGTGTATCAATAAACGAGATTCGAGTTTCACCCACCACCTCTGAGGTTAGATTGACACTAGATGTTTGTCCTTCTTGAACAACCAAGGTTGGATCAGTCAGAATCTTAGCATTACCACTTTCAACCTGCGCTTGCAGCTGAGCAATAAATCGACTGGGAAAGGCAAAAAGATTGGGCAAGCTAAACTCTCTCTCAATTCCACGATCAGTGGCATTTATATCGGTGACTCCAGGCTGAAGGAACTCTGGATTTCCTCGAGGCCCAATTGACGGACGCAAAGGTTCAAAAAAGGGTTGCGAATTATCCAAGATTGAATCAGGAATGGGAGTAATGGGTGGTGTAACAGGACTGGTTTCAATTTGAGAAGAACTTGGAGGAGTAACCCCGCCAAAATTGAAGATCGCCGCACCGCCATCACTTGATACAAAGGTGTCACCGACTTGGAAGGAGAAACTGGCGTTAAAGTTGTCCTGATTACTCAGAGAGACATCAACGATTTTGACATTAATTGCCACCTGACGACGACGAGTTTCAAGTTGAGTTAACAGTTGTGTCGCCATTTCCACCTTACGAGGATCTCCAATGAGAGTTAACTCATTTCCTCCCGCATCAGCTGCCTGCCGTTGCCCAATGGACACCAAAAGTCCCCTCAAGGGAAGAGCTGCATAGCCTTGATACGGGGTGTCACGATCGGCGATGGAGAGCAGATCAACGGTCGTTCGGTTTGTTTCGGTGGTTAAAGTTGGGGAGTTTGGATCATCAGGATTAACCCGAACTGACTGGACTTGTGTTTGGGTAGCAATATCGCTGGCCTCTGCACCCTGTGATAGCAGGAAGTTGCGGGCATCAATTAAGGTCAGTTGATTGAGTCGGACCGTGCGGCTGATAATGGGACGTGCTGAGTCAGGAAGACGTGCACCAACAACAATCGTATTTCCCTCCCGATTGGCTTCGAGTCCACTGAGACGCAAGACATTGTTGAAGACATCTTGAACTGCTTCGTCCTCAATGTCCAGGGAAATGGTGCGCCGGCCGTTATCTCCGCCTCCGTCTCCGTCTCCTTCGCTATCGGCGATATAAGCCAAGTTCAGGCCAGCAGCACGAGCCAGCAGGGACAAGACTTCCTCAACGGGGGCTTCTCGCAGCACTAAACGGGGGACGCGCTGAGCGGTTCCTAGGCTGATGCTGTAGCTAGAGGTATCGACGGAGGAGACGGAAATATCGCCGACTGGCGGGGCTACGGCGCGGGGTTGGAAGGGAGGCGCGGGGTTGACGCGAGTCGGCGAGTCGATGCGAACGCCGTCAATTTCAACGTCGGGGTTGGGAACTAAGACATCAGAATTACCGGGTTGCTGTTGGGCTTGTTGTTGCTGTTGGGCTTGTTGTTGCTGTTGGGCTTGTTGTTGCTGTTGGGCGAGGTTCCCTTGCCCTTGAGGTTCGCCGGTAATGCCGGGAGGCGGTGAGGTGGCGGTTGTGGGGGCATCGGCGGCCCTGCGGTAGTTGAGGGCGATGCCTCGGCTGACTTCTTGGACAATTTCGCCGTCGGGGGGGGTTTCTCCGGCACTGGTGACGATGACGCGGGTACTGTTGGCATCGAGAGGGGTGACAACCAGGGAGGCGATACCGGGAGCCGGGTTATTCTGACTGTAGCCTTGGCCTTGGGGCAGTCGCAGTTTGGTGTTGATGAGGTCTGCAACCATGGAATTGCCACGACGGACGAGGAAAATCTGGGGGCGATCGCCACTGGCCGTGTCCATCATCAACATCAATCCAGACGGCGTTTCACGAAGTTCAATTCCGGTTACCTCCGTCGGAGTCGCCAATGTGGAAGCTGGGACTGCTAAAACAAGGGCCGTTCCCAGGCAAAGTCCACTGAGTCCGAGATTATAGTTCACCGCTCTCTCCTTTTAATAATTAATAGTTAACTGTTGTTAACTATCAATTCACCAGTATCAACAGCCAATTATGGACGCTCAACCGCTAACTGTCAACTACGCAAGAGCAGCGGTCAGCGGTCGTTGGTACGAGGGTAACATTTGCGTCAAGGGTTA
>CAZXWM010000039.1:9628-17220 GCA_964644215.1 uncultured Phormidium sp. | reverse complement strand
AAACCCATCTCCTTCGATGAATTTGTGGACTGGTATCCCCAAGATTCAGCCCGCAAATACGAACTCTACGACGGAACAATTTTCGAAATGCCGTTAGCAACCGGAACCCACTCCAACATCACCGGATTTATCAGCTTAAAACTCGGTGTTCAAATTGACCGCTACGATTTACCATACTCGATTCCCGGTGCTTGTTTGTTGAAACCCGTAGAGACCGAATCAGGATATCAACCCGATGTAATTGTCCTAGATAAAGAGGAGTTGGCTAAGGAACCTCGCTGGCAAAAGGAGTCTATTGTGACCCTGGGGAGTTCTGTGCGGCTGGTGGTGGAAGTGGTTAGCCAAAATTGGCAGAATGATTATATGAGGAAAGCCGCCGATTATGAAGTGATGGGGATACCAGAATATTGGATTGTCGATTATCTAGGATTGGGAGGACGGCGGTTTATTGGTAATCCTAAATCGCCGACTCTTTCGATTTATACCATGGTTGATGGAGAGTATGAAGTGACGCAATTTCGAGGAGACGACCGGCTTGAATCGTTGGCATTTCCTGAACTAGAATTAACCGTTAATGATATTTTTGAGAATTAGGAAGAACAATAGTCCGGACATTTTTCCGTCCGAGCGCTGAAACCCTTATTTCTTCGTTGGCTTAACGGTCTTGAAATGTGGCTGAAACCCGCATTCTCTCGTTGTCAGTCAAAAACTGTCCGGAGTGTTGGAAGAAGGGAACCGGCAATTATTGCAACATGGCCCCGCCTAACATTCGCTCAAATCGTATCTCTAACTCGGCCTTCATGGGGGGATATCGTTCTAAACTGGGGTCCTTGCGAATCACCCGTTCCGCTGCATCTCGGGCCAAAATCAACACTTCTCGGTCATCGACGAGACTGGCTAAGACAAAATCCGGTAATCCTGACTGACGAGTTCCCAGCATCTGGCCGGGGCCACGAAGCTGCATATCCATTTCAGCAATCAAAAAGCCATCCTGGGACGATTCCAACACCTCTAACCGCTGTTTGGCATCGGGGGAGGCTTTGGGATGGGTCATTAATATACAATAGGCGCGATCGCCCCCTCGGCCAACCCGACCCCGTAATTGATGCAATTGCGACAAGCCAAAGCGTTCAGCATTCTCAATCAACATCACCGTCGCATTGGGAACATCCACCCCCACTTCCACCACCGTCGTCGAGACCAAAATCTGAGTCTCATGACCGTGAAACGCCGCAATGGCTGCATCTTTCTCCGCCGAAGTCATCCGGCCATGTAACAGGCCAACCCGAAAATTAGGAAACACCTCTTGCAAGCGTTCATACTCCTCAACGGCCGATTTAAGGTCTAATTTCTCCGATTCTTTAACTAACGGTAAGACCACATAAGCTTGATGGCCCATCGCCACTTCTCGGCGAATCAAATCATAGGCTTCTAACCGTTGTTTTCCCGCCAAAACTGTGGTTTGAATCGGTTTGCGGCCCGGGGGTAACTCGTCAATTTGACTCACATCCAAATCCCCATGTAAGGTCAAAGCCAAAGTCCGGGGAATGGGGGTGGCGGTCATGGAGAGAACATGACAAATCCCATTAGTTCCCTTCTGTTGTAACTTGGCCCGTTGCTGGACACCAAAACGATGTTGTTCGTCAATCACCACTAACCCCAAACGGTGAAAATTGACTTTATCCTGAATTAAGGCGTGGGTTCCCACTAACACCGGGAGTTCCCCGGTTTCGAGTTGACTGTGGATTTGTCGCCGTTTGCGGGTTTTGCTGGACCCGGTTAGCAATTCAACGGGGAGTTGGAGTAAGTTCAGCCAATCGACTAATTTGCGATAATGCTGTTCGGCTAAGACTTCCGTTGGGGCCATTAAGGCCGCTTGATACCCTGATTGGATGGCGGCTAAAATCGCCACCACCGCCACGACGGTTTTACCGGCCCCCACATCTCCTTGGACTAGCCGATTCATGGGAGAGGTTTTGTCGAGGTCAGCTAAGATTTCTTGGATGACTCGGGTTTGGGCGTGGGTAAGATTGAAGGGGAGGAGGTTGTAGAATTGTTCGATGAGTTGTCCTTGAATGGTTAGCCGTTGGGCCTGGCTGCTGGCCAGTTGCACTTCCCCGGCTTGTTTGAGTTCATGGCGACGTTTGAGAAGACCGAGTTGGAGATAGAAAAACTCATCGAAAACGAGGCGACGACGGGCTAATTCTAGGATATCTGTATCGGGGGGGAAATGGATATTTGCGATCGCCGTCGGCCGGTCCAGCAAATCATATTTTTCTCGCAGTTTTTTCGGGAGTGGTTCGGGAATTTTTTGACTCGCCGGAAGCACGGCTAACACCGATTTTCGCAGCAAATCAGCAGTGACCCCATCGGTCAAAGCATAGACGGGCAAAACTCGCCCCACGGACAAGGATTCAATCCGCGATTCTGCGTGTTCTAATACTTCTAAATCAGGGTTTTCTAAGGTGATTCCATATTTGTTTTTCTTGACCAATCCCGAGGCTGCAACCGTTGCCCCGCGCGGATATTGGGATTTATGGGCATATTGCCAACGGCTGGAACTGTAGCGATTTCCGGGATAAAAACGAGTTATTTTTAAGCGCCCAGTGGGGTCTTTTAATGTTAATTGAAAGATGCTAAGTTTCTTATTTTTAGAACTATTAAAAAAGCTACAACTTTGCACTTGAGCGACAACGGTAACCGTCTCTCCCGGTTCCAATTGAGCAATGGGAACTTGGCGAGCATAATCAATGCGATCGCGGGGAAAATACTCCAACAACTCCTGAACCCGATAGAGTCCCAAACGAGCCAAGCGATCGCCTCCCCGGCGGCCAATCTTACGCACCTCAGTTAACGGTTGCGATAAGGACAACTCAGCACCGTGAGAAGGCTGAACCGTCTGTTGTAGACTCACCGTGGGGGGTTTACGGGGAGTAACAGGGGGTCGTACTGAGCGCGATCGCATCTCCAGAGAGCGTTCACTCTGCAACAACACCCGCCGCGACTCCGCTACCAGATGCTGGCGTTGAGCCAACGTCAGAGAGGGGTATTTCGCAAACTCCGCCGCTAGACTTTGCCAACGTTGGCGATCGCTGCTGGCCAACCGAGCCGGAGGGTTGTTAAACTGATGTTCCAGGAACTCATGAAAGCGAAATTCCCGTCCCACCAAATCAGAAAAACCGCGCTCAGCTTCCACACTGAGCGCCTTTCGCAATCGCTCCCAATCGGGAGCATTATCAAGAGATGGAGATTGAACCATCGTTCAGACTTGAGAACCGTCAAGAATTGTTGGCATTAGCTTCTCGCACTGCCGCCAAAAAGGCAAACACCACCAGAGGCGCGCTCAACCCGAGAATAACCCGCGTCAGCCAGACTCCATATTGAGGATGTCCCGACGACAACTCAAACACAGATCCCACCGCCGCGATCGCCGCCACACAAGAGACAGCCAGCAAAAAACCCACTTTCGGAGACGATACCATAATCCTCGCGCCTCCCTAGGCTTTAAGATGACGAACGGACTTGACCGAGAACCCATACTTCGAGAGTTCCTCCGTCAGCAAGAGTTGATCATCCACGCGATCGACAAACATCACCCCATTGAGGTGGTCCATCTCATGCTGAATCACCCGGGCCGGAAGACCACTAAAGCGGCGACGTTGGGGACGGCCCAACTCATCTTTGTAAGACACCTCAATCACCTGAGGCCGTTTCACATCCATATAGACCCCCGGAATACTCAAACAGCCTTCCTGGCCCAAGGCCACCTCACGGCTGTAGGCTTGAATCGCCGGGTTAATCAACACCAGCGGCGGCGTACTGGGGTCATCGAGGGCGCAATCGACCACTAGCATTTGTTTACCAACGCCAACCTGAGGCGCAGCCAAGCCAATACCATCAGCCGTGTACATACTTTGTAGCATCTCACGAGCCAGACGACGGGTGGTATCATCGACTCGGGCCACCCGCTTCGCATTTTGGCGCAAGACGCGATCGCCCAACGTATGAATCTCAAGGGGAGGACGCTCTAATTTCGTTTTTTCAACCAGGAGAGGTGCGGAAGTTGACATAATTTAGCAACGTGTTCGTCGATACAGGCCTTTAGTAAAATCATAACGTTTGTTGCTGGTACGACAAACATCTATCCCCAAGGGAGTCCCCATTACCCTCGCTCCCTCTCGGCTATAGAAACCTTAACCGTCCCAGAGAAACATCCTTAAAACCAGTGGTAAAGTAGAAGCACAGCGTTCAACGCCCCTGACCATTGTCCTTACCTGACTCTGACCGTGTTAACACCATCCACCTGTCGCCGCCTCAACAAACTCGAGCAAATCCCCTCCGTCTGGGAAGGCGATCGGCGATCGCTGCAAATTGACCTAGAATCAGGGGAACTCGTTGGCAACGATGCCGGCGACTGTGTAATTTGGGTTGATGGCTCAGAAGGAGTCGTGCGGGCCATGGAAAAAGTCTCCGATGACTCCGGGATGGAAGCCGTCGTGCGAACCCTGTTGCGAGCCATGGAATATCCCCACAAACCCGCTGGGCCGGGTCGGCCGCAAAAAATCATTGTCAAAGACCGCGAACTGCTGTTCTTCCTGCGAGGAGTCCTGCAAGACCTCGATATCGCCCTCGATTACGTCCCCGAACTCCCCATCATCGACGAACTCTTCCGAGGCTTAGAAGACGCCGTCGGAGGACGACCCCCCAAAGTCCCCCCCCAGTACATCGAACCCCTCAACGAGCAAGCCGAAGCTCTCTGGGAGGATGCGCCCTGGGACTATCTCAGCGACAATCAAGTGATTAGCATCGAACTCAACTATGGGGGCATTGATAGCTTTTATGTCTCCATTTTGGGACTTCTCGGCCTCGACTACGGAATTTTGCTCTATCGCAGCCTCGACTCCCTCAAAAGCTTTCGGGCCTCGATCTTAGCCAATACGTCCATGGAGAAATTAGAGAGCATTTTCCTCTCTCAAGACTGTTTATTTCTCACCTACGAGGGCGATGACGAGTTTGATAATGAGGTCGATGACCTCGGAGACTATATCTGGGAGCGAGTCGAAGCCAACTTTGGCAGTCTCCATCCCCTCGAAGGCTTGCGGCCCTTTCTCCATGAAGAAGAAGCCCTCCCCGCCTGGATTGCCCTCAAAGCCTTGCATTTGTTCTTCGTTGACCATGAAGACTCCCTCGAAGACGATTGGATGGAAGTTGTGCGACAGGTGTACAAGATTGGCGTTCCCAAAGCCTTACAAAGCTCAGATTTGGGCAAAGGCGGCGATCGCACCGTCTCCGTCACCGTCTCCTCAATGCCCACTGTCGCCAACGAACTCCTAGAGCAACAGCCTGACCCTGACATCGCTCTCGACCTAGACGAAAGTCCTAACTTCGAGCTCCTAGAGCAGATGTCGCGACTGCAAGATGAGATTATTCCCGATGGCTCGATTTTGCGGGTTGACAATATCCCCTGGGCCATGGTAGAAAAACTGCGCGACCAAGTAAACTGTCCCCAGAAACCCATCGCCTCAGCCAGTCGCGGCAAATTACCAGTCATTATCGTCCAAAGCACCCGCGCCAAAGTCAAAGAGATCATCGCGGCGATTGAGGCCGCTGGCGGACTGAAGGGTCTAGCCTTCAAAACGTGCGATTCCCCCTTTGATGATTTTGAGTATGAGCTGGGCCTGATGCAACTCGAAAATGAGGAAATCCATCTCGTAGGCGAGTTTGACCTAGACAATCCCTATCATAAAAAGGCCCGCAAAGCCTGGACGGAAAACCTCAAAAAAACCAAGGGTAAATGTGGTTTAATTCTGGCCATGGGGGCCACCGGCAAACGCAGCGGCGACCCCAATCTCTCGGACATGAAAGCCTTTTATGAAATCCCTGAACTCTCCCTCGAACAGATGGGTATCGCGAATTTCAACCTCTTTCCGCTCTTTTAAGGCTGCTGAGAGGCACGCAATTGACCACAAGCGGCATCAACATCCAAACCTTTGGAATAGCGCACACTCACAGCAATATGGCGGTCTTTGAGAGCCTGCACAAACTCGTTCACCTGTTGAGGACTTGGCCGTTGATAGTCCACCTCAGAAATGGGATTATAGGGAATCAAATTGACGTGATTTTGGAAGCCTCGTAAGTGACGGGCCAGTTCCTCAGCATGGTGGGGGCGATCGTTTAACCCCGCCAGCAACAGATATTCAAAACTCAACCGTCGCCCCGTGAGCTTGACATAATCACGACATTCTGCTAGGAGCGCCTCCAGAGGATACCGACGCGCACTGGGAATGAGTTGTTCGCGCAAGGCCTGATTAGAACTATGGAGACTCACCGCTAGGGTTGATTGCAGTTGATAGTCCGCCAGACGGCGAATCTGTCCCGGAATCCCCACCGTAGAGATGGTCATCGATCGCGCCCCAATCCCCACATCCTCATTCAAACAGCGTAACGCTCCCAAGACGTTATCGATATTGAGTAATGGTTCCCCCATTCCCATAAAGACAATGTTACTGACGCGATCGCGGAACTCCCCCTGAACCGTCAGCACCTGATCCACAATCTCATGGACATCCAAGTTCCGCAGAAATCCCCCCTTCCCCGTCGCACAAAAGTCACAAGCCATCGGACAACCCACCTGAGAAGAAACACAGACCGTTAAACGCCGTTCCGTGGGCATTCCCACCGTTTCGATGATGTTTCCATCGGCCAGTTTCAGTAGATATTTAATGGTTCCATCGGGGGACATCGAGCGATGATGAATCGTCGAACGGCCCAGATTGATATCCTCATGGGCCTCGCGCCAAGCCTTGGGAAAGACCGTAATCTCGGCCAGCGATCGCACCCCTTTGTGATACAACCATTGATGCAGTTGTTTCCCCCGATACGCCGGTTGTCCCTGGTCTTGCATCCAGGTGGTGAGGTCTTGTAGAGATTGACCTAAAAGGGGAGTAGCGGTAGCAGTGGACAGAGACATCGGCAAAGCCTAAACAGTAACACCCCATCTTAACGCGACCCCAGCCATCAGAAAAACTGCCGGGTTGTTGTCCCAGGACAACTCGACAGTTGGGGTGACAAAGAGGTACAGACCTAACGATTGGGACTGGTTAAGATACGTCCGCCCTTCCCCTACGGATCTAAAACTCGATACAATACGTTACAAAACCTCCGACACCCTGAGTAACCCGCCAACAATGACCACCACCCTAGAACGCGACAGTTTCCCCGGACAGCATTGGACCTGGCGCGACCATCCCATTTACTACGTCCACGCCGGAGAATCTCCCAACGCCTCCCGTCCCCCGCTTCTGTTAGTTCACGGCTTCGGCGCGTCTACAGACCATTGGCGCAAAACCATCGCCGGCTTACAAGCCGAGTTTGACGTTTGGGCGATCGACCTATTAGGCTTTGGCCGTTCCGGGAAACCGCCTCTGGCCTATAGTGGCCAACTCTGGCGCGACCAACTCCATGACTTCATCCAAGAGGTGATTGGTCAACCGGTGGTCTTAGCCGGAAACTCCCTCGGCGGCTACGTCTGTCTCGCCGTCGCGGCCCAAACCCCCCAATCGGCCCGAGGTCTCGTCTTACTCAACAGTGCC
>CAZXWM010000039.1:0-9618 GCA_964644215.1 uncultured Phormidium sp. | reverse complement strand
GTGCCGGTCCCTTCAGCGATACGCAACCGCGCCAACCGAGTCGTTTCAGTCGAATGTTGCGCCGTTTTGCCCTGCAAGACTGGGTCGCCTTCCTAATTTTCCAGAACACCCGCCGCCGTTCCGTGATTCGCAAAACCTTAGAAAAAGTCTATGTTGACAAAAGCGCTGTTACCGATCGCCTCGTCGAAGAAATCTACCGTCCCTCGGGCGATCGCGGCGCCGCCAAAGTCTTTGCCTCCGTCTTCAAAACCCCCCGAGGCGCAACCGTCGACGAACTCCTCGGCCAACTCGACAAACCCCTATTAATGCTGTGGGGAGAAGGAGACCCCTGGATGAACAGCAAAGACCGCAGCGCCAAATTCCGCCAATACTACCCCAACCTAACAGAACAGTTCCTCAACGCCGGTCACTGTCCCCATGACGAAGTTCCCGACCAAGTGAACACCCTTCTCAAATCCTGGGTTTTAGAATTAGAATGACGCTAATTCACACGGCCCTCTCTTGGCTAATCCTACTCAATCTTTGGTGGGGATTTCCCTCAACCGTCAACGAAACCTGCCGTATCTATCACAGTCGTGAGATTTGTATTATCAGCATCAAACGCAGTGCCAAATACTATTGGGAATATCGCGCCGAAGTCCGCGTGGACGGACAACGACGGCCCCGAGAAACATACGACTGTAAGCGTCGAGAACGCATCAAACGCGATGGCCGCCGCTTCCCCTTTGAACCATCCGGCGCCGGAGACTACATCTGCAAAACTCTAAATTAGATGCGTTCCGGCAAGTTGTAATCGATGCGTCTAGGTCACAACCCGAACCGATGCCGGAACACATCCTACCATTAGATGCGTTCCCTGTTCCCTGTTCCCTGTTCCCTATTCCCTATTCCCCATGCCTAAAACCACTCACATTGCCACCTTTGCCGCCGGCTGTTTCTGGGGTATCGAAGCCGCCTTTGCCGCTGTTCAAGGCATCACGAAAACCTCCGTTGGCTATATGGGGGGACATTTTCCGAATCCTTCCTATCTCGACGTTTGCGCTCGGATTACTGGTCATGCTGAGGTGACTCAAGTTGAATATGACCCCCAGCAGGTTTCCTATGACGAGTTACTCAATTTGTTTTGGAAAATTCACGATCCCACCTCCTTCAATCGTCAGGGGGCCGATCGCGGCGAACAATATCGTTCCGTCATCTTCTACCATAGTCCTGAACAGGAACAGATGGCGCGGCGATCGAAACTCAAGCGTCAACAACAAGAGACGGAAAAACAGACGGAAAAACACATTGTCACACAAATTGAACCGGCATCAGACTACTATTTAGCAGAAGAAGAACATCAACAGTATTACGCCAAACATCGAATTTAGAAATCAAGAGTATCTATATCTCAATTATTCCTCATTTTCCATCATTCCCGGCTGTAACAGGCTAGGATAGGAGATTTTTTCATAGGCAAACGCTGCCTTCGCTCGGCGAATTAAATCTGTTTTATAGATAAACTCATCCCGAGCATCAATGGGATAAGACCGTAACTTAAACTGGGTTCCCCAAATCTTCTCCTGAATCACGACCGCAATCGGCAGTTTAAGTTGAGTGTATTTACTACTATAAGCGGCTTGATAGAGAATCTCTATTACCTTTTCTACGTCAACATCATGACTGAAAAAAAAGTCGGTAGCGACTTGAGCTTCAAGTTCACCACTATTGGCATTTGAAATGGGTTCAGTCCAGGTTTTATTATGAGGAATTGTGATTAAGTTATCATCAGGAGTTTGAATCTGAATAGCTCGCAATCCATAGCTGACGACTTCCCCATAATTGTCGGCAATTTTGACGCGATCGCCAACTCGATACGGTGCTTCAAACAAGGCAATGACCCCAGCAATCACAGAACTCGCGTAATCCTTAAAAGCAAACCCCAAGGCGACGGCGATCGTCCCCGTAACCGCCACTAAATTGGACTCTGAGAGTTTCAAAAAAAGGTTAGCTAAGTAGGAGATCGTAATTACCAAAACCAAGGCTTTCCAGAAGGGAATAGACTGCTTCGTAATCAAGCGAAACCGCCGGGGAACTCGCTCAGAAATCCAGTTGGCGATCGCCTGAATAATATAAATACTTCCATAAGCTACCAAAATTGCCAAAACCCCATACAGAATTTTCTGCGGGGTGACATCTGTTAAAACTTGGTTTGGTAAATCATCAGAATTATCTTCTTGAGCTGACACTAGAACTGGAGCTAAACTCAGAAGTAAACTCGCCAAAAACCCGCCAAAAACTGTAATTTTCCTCATCAGTCTTCCCCGACAAAAAAGTTATTATGAGATAAATCAACCCGTAGCTTATCATAATACAAGGGATGAATACTTAAATTCCCGTCGTAGCTTTCCAAAATTCCCTCGCGACATAACCATTGTACCCGCGCCTGAATTTGACTTTCCGCCTCCCCTAATGTTTGAGCCAAATGACTGCGGGTGATAGTCGTATGAATCAAGGTGGCGTGTAGCAAATACCGATCTAAATTTGTCAACGACGGTAAACTGGGTAATGACGGTTTAACCGGATGAAGAACCAGTTTCCGTTTCGCGTCAGCCTCAATCTTTAGGAGGTTTTCAAGGTTGATAGATTCGCCCGACTCATTCTGCATTAGATCATGGTGAATCCGCAAACTTTCGAGCCAAAGATATTGAGCGACACGGGCAATTCCCGAGCTTTGACTTGCAATCAAATCCCAATAGGCTTGACGAGGATCATTACTAGAATAGTCCGGTTTATCGAGTGTTACTAATGTTTCGGCGATGGGAGTTAGCCAAGCTGCGAGTATTTCATCATCGAGTTTTGGCAACGATATAATTTGCTCAAAATAGGCACTAATTTGGCAAACAAAATCCAAAAAACTCCAGGCGGGATGACTCGAACCAATCACCCAGAAGCAATTGGGATTTTTAACAATAATATCTCTGAGAAACTCAATACTACTCCAACCTCCAATAGAACGCAAAAAACACTGTTCTAACTGAGGAACTAAAACGAGAGTTTTTCGCTGCTCGTCTAATGGAGTGTCTGAGTCACTATCCGCTGATTCAAAATTAGTTGTTTTGACCTGAAGATAAGGTTCTAGCAGTTTAGAGATTCGTTTCTCAATCAGGCGCGAGTTATAGGGACGTTTGAGAGTATTCAAAGGACGAATCACCTCAATTGACCAATCTTCCCAATCTTCAAAACTATCATTAATAATTTTCGGAATTGACTCAGCCGCACTCCCTAAAATCACCAAATGATTAGGAGCATCGAGACGACTACGCCAGGATTCTACCGCTGGGGCGATCGCCTCCAGGATTGTGGTTTTATAAACTTGAGGAGTAGGAGACTTGTTAATGCGTTGAAGAAGCTCGGCTTTCAGCCGTGGGGGAAGTTCAACTAACTCATCTTCTGATTCACTGCTAGGCGGTTGTGTGAACCAAGACTGGATTTTCCCTTGAATTGACTTAAACAAAATAGCACTCATTTATAAGGCAATAGGGAACAGGGAACAGGGAACAGAAAAGACGTAGGGGCGTACCTTTATGGTCGCCCTTTTCCGGCTAAAATCGTAACTCATAGCGAAGTTCAATGGACTCAAACCCCGGCGTTCCCGATTCTGTTTGGCCGCCTTGAAGTAAAAAGCCACTGAAACCATAATCATACGTCAATCCCAACAGCGATCGCTCATTGAGTTCATAAATCGCCTCAATTTGACCAATGGGAAACACACTGAGACGATCTAAACCGATCGCCGCTCCCGCTTGATTCGCCACCCGATCAATATCGACCAAAATTTCCGTCAACTCCGGTTCCAAGACAAACCGAACTAACGCATATTCAAAAAACTCCGTCCCTCGCAACTGACCAATCTCATCAATGGTGGTCACAACTTGTCCCCCCAGTAGAGACACCAACTCATTCTCACTGCGGTTGGGAATACTACTTAACTGCACCGTATCTAACAACGCCTCATTCGACTCAAATCCCTGAACCGTTACCTCTCCCGACGCATCCGCCAAAAGTGCAGCTAAGAGATCTTGAGCCATGGTATCGAGGCTGATATTCACTAAAAGCTGGCGTGACTGACGTAGCGGCAGAATCGTCGTATCGGGGACTTCATTACTGTTGCGATCGCGATCGGCCATAGGGTTGCGGCGTTGTTCCGACACCAGGGTAGACACCTGTAAATCCAACTGAGGATTCAACAGGCCCTCCTCCGGGAGAAACGTCACCGTCTGAAGCCGACCTGGGGTAACAAAAAAGACACTACTTAAGACAGTCAACTGGCCTTCCTCAACCCGAATCGTCCCCTGAGGTTGAAGATTCCCCAAATCCCCATCGATGACCCCATTCACCGTCACCAATCCCGTCACCCGTGCATTAAAACTCGGGACCGGATTAACAATCCTTAAGTCTTCCCCCAGGCTGACTCGAAACCCATCTAAAACCGGTGTAATGAACGGGGACGTTGTAGTGGTTGAGTTGGCGGCGGTTGAGTTTGTGGCGGTTGAGTTGGCGGCGGTTGAGTTTGTAACTGACGACTCCAGGATTCCCCCCCCAGCCGCCAACTCTCCCCCAGGAATCGAGACACGTCCTTGGGACAACTCAATCCCGCCGCCAATGACCGGGGTTAACGCCGTTCCTGCCACCGTTATCGCTCCATCGAGTTGACCCCGATAGAGGCCCGCCAGGGCGATCGCACCCTGATCCACCGTCAACGTCAGAGGACGTTCCAAGTCTGGATTTGGGACTAACAGAGGTAAGGTTCCCGCCAGACTAAACGAGCCATCGGCCACCTGGGCCAGCAATCCCTCAACATCGAGTTGCTCCTCATTAAAGCGAATCACCCCATCGATCTGAGTTTGAGCATCAGGAAACGCCGCCGCCTCAACCTGGGCCTGATCAAAGGCGATGGTTCCGTCAGCCTCAAACGACTGTAAAATCCGCTCAATCTCCCCTGATGTCAACGCCAACAAATCCAAACGAGCCGCCACATCCACCTGTCCCTCACCGCCAAGCCAAACCACCTGTCCCTCACTGAGAGCCTCAAGCAACTCAAACGCCGGCGTATCTAGGGACAGTCGTCCCTGAGCGATTGCGGTTCCCGCACGCTTCGCGATCGCCGTCTCTGGGGTTAACTCCGTCAAAGGAAAAGGAACACTCACCTCAAGCTGACTCCAACTCGGGGCCAACGTCGCGAACTCAACGCGATCGCCGTCATAGCTAAAATTGCCCAAAAACGACTCCAGAAGACGGTCATTCAACTGCGGCGATTCCACCGCCACCTCTCCCAACAGACTCGGCTCTTGTAGCGTCCCGCCGAACCGTCCTTGTAGCCGCAGATCCCCCGCCACCGTCACCGGAAGACTGACAAACCGTTGCAAAAGGCTCAACGGCACATCCACCACCTCAAATCCGCCCTCTAGCTGCGTCTGGGAGACACGGCCCACCAAAAACGCCTCCCCCCCTTCGGCCTGTATTCGAGCCTCCTCAATGGTCAAGCGATTGTCCGCAAAACTGGCTCTCACGCGCAGGTCATCGAGGGTTAACCGAGGTCGAGGCTCAGACGGGGCCAGAGGCGTCGGCGGTTGCGTATACCAAACCCAATCCGACGCCGCTAAGTCAGCGGTGAGATTGGGATTTCCCAGAGTTCCCCCTAGAGTCACCGCAGCGGTATAAGTTCCCTCAATCTCCGCCACTTGAGGCGGTTGCGGTTCACCGGTCGGGGTCACTCGTTCAATGACCTGGTTACGGATGCGTTCAAACAGAGCCAACTGGTCCAGTAACGGCTGTTTGGGAATCCCGACCCCAGTAGCGGTCAAGTCTTGAGGATCTAAACTGGGACTGGCTACGCCGCGACGGAGTAAATCCTCGATTTCATACCAAGCCACCGTAGTGAGTAGATCGCCGACAGTCCCCGACTCAACGGTGAGTTGTCCCTGAACCGGGGTTTGTGGCCAAGCCGTCAGGGGAATCCGTCCTTGAACGACTCCCAACAGATCCAGTTGTGCAGCGGCGTTGAGAACAAAGCGACTGTCCTGGAGTTGGAGAACTCCATTGCGAATCACCGTCTCTTGTCCGTCATAGCCAAACTCGGCGGCGATCGCCTCGGCCCGTAAATAGCCCAAACCGGGGTTAGCGACTCTCACCCCACCCTGAGTTTGCAGAGTAAACAAATCGCTGACTATCTCTCCTGTCACCTGACCCCGAAGCGGTCCAGTAATCCCCAACGGCCGGCCAGGAAACAGATTCAACAGAGCTACATTGAAATTATCCAAGCCGATCGCAAAGCGATCGCCCTGACGCTCTCCCTCCGCTGAGAACAACACCTCACCATTAACCTGTTTACGAATGGCGAAATCACGGGGGAGATAGGGAGCCAGACATCGAGCTCCCTGCTGACAGGCCTCTAAGGCCACCGCCAGGCGATCGCCCTCGGTCCCCGGTCCCTGCAACGCCAGAGCCAGAGTTCCCCCAGTCTGAAGCTGTACCGTTCCCGCCATGAGTGGGTCAAAGGCCACCTCATTAACCGCGAAATTCCGCAGTTCCACCCCACCGGCCAGGTTTAGATTGCCCTCTCCGAAGGGATTGGAAAGTAAATTACGGCCTTGGAACTGTCCTGAAAAGGCTACACTGCCATCGATATTAACCTGACTGGGACTCTTCAAATTCTCACCCACCGCCACATCGGCCAATAACAAGGTCAGAGGTAGGCGTTGGGAATCATAATTGGCATCCAGCCTTAAATTAACCCCTAAATCGGGGGTTTGTCTGAGATTGCTCAGCAAAACATCGCCTTGGGCATCGAGGAGATCGCCATCGATGTTAGCGGTGAGGCGATTGACCTGAGCCGGAATGGGGACCGCACCCAGTTGCAATAGAGGATTGAGCGATCCCGAGAGATTGGCCTGGGCCAGCAAGGTAGCCGGGAAGCGGGGACTGGTGACAATGCGATCGCCGAGCAACTCCTGCACTAAAGCATCATCAACGGGCAAGTTAGCATCTGTCGTCAGTTGCCATTGTCCCCCGGCCACCTCCGCCAAGACAGTTCCTGACCCCTGATTGAGAGCGAATTGAGCCTCGGTCGTGATTTGCGGGTCGAGTCGAGTTAAATCTGCTGTGTCCAGAACCCCCAACAGATTGGCCACACTCAAACGAGCGGTTCCCGCCGCCGACATCAGCCCCACCGTGTCGGTGAGCGATAGTCGAACCGTTGCCGGAACATTGGGCAGATAGGGATTGAGAGCCACATTGGCGGCGGAGAAGTCGCTCTCAATCCGGCCATTCGCCACCTGGGCCTGAACCTGGGCCGTTCCGTCGGCGATCGCCAAGCGTCCCTCAGCATCGAGGCGAATCCCCGACAAATCCCGCGCCACAGCCGCATCCATGAGACTGGCCAAGGAACTCCGCAGTCGAGCCTGTCCGCTGCTGAGACTCACCGCTAGGGGTAACTCCAGGGTTAGCCCCCTCGCCGACAGGTCCCAAGCCAACGCTTCAACATCGACCTCTCCTTGATTGAGAGTCCCTTGCAGCCGAGCCACCCCATCGGCCAGATTCAGGCCCAACGCCAGGGTTCCTCTGACCCCCGCCGGTGAGAGGTCATCTAAACGCCCCGACAGTTGAGCGGTCAACTCCGTCAGTTGAGCCGTCAAGGGCAAGAATGGGGAGAGATTGAGGGGACTGGACGCAACATCGAGTTGCCAGATCTGAGTCAGCAAATCGGCGTTCCCCGTTAGGGTGATCTCTCCCCCCCCGGCGGTAATCTCAGCTTGTTCGAGATTGAGACGATTGTTGGCAAAGCGGGCATTACCTTGACTGCTGACGGCTCCCACATCGGCGGCGAGAACATCAGGCGTTGACCAGGTGAGGTTCGCTTGGGGATTGGTCAGAGGTCCGCTGACGTTCACCTGGGCCAGCAGTTGCCCCAAGCTGACGGTATTGGGGAGCGACAGATAGGGGGCCACTAAGGCATCGCTGGGCAGATCTAAACGCAGATCGAGGTTAAGGTTAGACCCGTCCGGGTTCGCCAGACGGGGGCGATTGGGAAGTTCCTCGGGGTAGGCGGCAAGCAACAGACGGGTCCATTGACCAATCTCGGCATCGCCTTGGGCCAGGATGCGACCTCCCACGGCGGGGCTAAGACGAAAGCCGTTCAAGGTGATGCGATCGAGGTCGGCGGTGAGATTGGCTCGCAGTTCCGAGATGCCGGTTTGGGCCAGAATTAGGGGGGTGCTGTTGCTGAGATTTAGGGTGAACTGGGGGTCGTTGAGGTCTCCGAGGAGTTGCGCTTGCCCTTGTAAAATCCCTGTTAAGCCCAGGCTATCGAGGGGAGCAGGGAGGGGGTCGTTAATTAGGCTAGAGAGGCGTTCTAGGGCAATTTCGGGGACACTGAAGGCGAGATTATAGCCGGCGGACTCGCTGATACTGCCGCTGCCGTTAAGTTGTAGGTTGCCGGTTTGGGCATTGCCGGTTTGGGCGGTGAGGCGATCGAGTTGCAGGCGACGCCCCTGAAAGCGCAAGTTCACCTCAGCGGTGAGGGGTTGACTCAACGAATCTAGGTTGGCGACCAACTCATTGAGATTCAGGGTGCCGCGAATTTCAGGTAGCCTCCAGTCGAGGGTTCCGGTGTCGTTGAGGAGGGGCGGAATCTCTAGGTTGAGGTTGCCGTTAACGCTGCCGCTGCTGAGGGGGATGCGATCGCCTAGGCCCAATTCGGGGGGGAACAGGGCTAAAAATTGCAGTAACTGCACCTGTTGCACGCGGTTATTGACGCGACTTTCGAGAGTGCTGAGGCGGGTTGTCCCCTGCACCTCAACGGCTCCTTCGGGTAAGGTGATGGCCAGGTCGTAAGCGGCCTCTTCAAAGGCTTGGCTGAGGCTGGCATCACCCTGAACGCCGATTTCAAAGGGAACCGGAGAACGCCCCTGGGCCGTCAGTTCGAGGTTGCCCCTCTCGATGATGAGGTTGAGGGGAATTTCGACGGGCAAGTCCTCGTCAGTGGGTTCGGGAAGATTGAGATCTAACGTCAGCCATTGGCCATCCTCTCCTTGTTGGGCGATGAGGTCGAGATCGCTCAGGGTGATGGTAACGGGAAGTTGACCGTTCAGCAGGGCGAGGAGGTTGTACTGGACGCGAATCTGACCGACACGCAGGGAGTTGGCATTGTCGGCGGTGGGGGGAAGATAGAGGCCATTGAAATCGACGCCGGTTAGGGAGAGTTGTTGTACGGTCCCGAGTTCGAGGGGGCGGTTGAGGATGGGGATAATTTGGGCTTCGACGAATCCGGGAAGTTGCGATCGCAGCCAAGCTGTACTGACGCGATAGCCGAGGGTTGCCAAGACAACCACGAGTCCGCCCCCAATGAGAACTCGTTTCAGGGAACGGCGTCGAGGGGACGATGGCTCGGGAGTGGGGGGAGGAGATGGATTGGCCATAAGTTGTCGGGTAAATCGGCGTCAATTGGGGTGGCCGTTTGCCAAAGGGTGAGCTAACATGAGTAGCTCATCTCAGGCTTCGCTTGGCCTCAACGCTAGGATTTTAGCGGCGTGCGATTCGTTTCTCGGTAAAGCCGGTTAACCCCGGTCTCACCCGAGA
>CAZXWM010000038.1:4838-17271 GCA_964644215.1 uncultured Phormidium sp. | reverse complement strand
GATAACCCCGTTGGGCCAGTTCTCCGGCTAACTCTGGATTTTCCATCAACTTTAGCAGACAATCCCGCAGGCGATCGGCATCTCCCTCCGCAAAGACCAAGCCACTCTCGCCGATGACATGGGGGATTTCCCCGGAGTCGGAACCAATCACGGGGACTCGACAGGCCATGGCTTCGATTAAGACATGACCAAATTGTTCTTTCCACCCCACCGACGAGAGGGTTTTAAAGCGATAGGTGGTTTCCGAGGGTAACAGTAAGGTATCTAGGAGATTGATATAGCGAGACACCTGATCATGGGGAACACTCTCGACAAACGTGAGTTTATCAGCTAACCCTTGTTCCTTGGCCCAAGCCTCCAGAGGCTCACGCAACGGACCACGTCCAAGGAGTAACCAACGCCAGGGGCGATCGCCGAGTCCTTGTAGGGCTTTGGCCAAGGTCATTAAGCCCTTTTCTTCCACAAATCGCCCCACAAACCCCACCACAAACTCTTGGGGCGTAATTCCCAGTTCTTCTCGCAAATCTAAAACATTCTGAGGACAAAATAACTGTTCATCAACACCGAGTTGCGGCAAAACTGTCATCGCTCCCTTGTAACCATGGTCCCGGAGAATCGTCGCCCCATCTTGATTACCCACCACGACTCCATCGGTATGGTTGAGGTTATAACGTTCTAAGACTGAGAGGGGAAACTTGACCTCATAGGGTAAATTCCACCAGGTAAAAAATACATTTTTTGCCCCCAACTTTAATAATCGATTGTATGTGATAAATTGGGCATAGCCGAGAGATTTTGCGCCCTGCTCAACTTGAATAATATCGGGCTGAAACTCTCTCAATACATCAAATAAATCAAAACCAAACATTAATAGTCCTTGTTGGTTTTTGCTGAAATTTGAGAGCGGGACAACACGAAAATTTCCTTCATTGATGGGTTTACTTTCAACCAGCTTTTTCTGAACTCCTCCCGGTTTCCAGAGTTTGGGAACCACCACCATCACTTCAAGATTCTTGTCTAAACGGGCAAGTTCTCGTAATTTCTCACGATTGAGGTCAACAATATAAGTGTGGCTGGCAACTAAAATTCTCATAGATTTGACCTAAACAACAGTCTTGAACGGAAAACAGGGCCGGGAATTGATTTAGCCAAAGGGTTCAAATTTTTCGTCCTGGCGGCTATAGACTTGTCCATCATCCCATAAAGATTGAATCCAAGTTTTTAGGGCTTTGAGTAAGCCGAGTTTATAAAAGGCAAAACGCACCAGGATTTTGACAGGAGAACCACTTTTGTTGCAGGGAGGATGACCGAGGACATGACAATCAAAAAGTTTACTAAAAAAGCGTAAACATTGTCCAGGGGTTAAATTATGGAGACCCAAGAAGAAGTGATTGTGGTAAAAAGTGATTTGGTATTGAACCGATTTCGTGCCAATATCATGACAGCCACCGGTTTCTTCTCCCAGATGAATTAGGGATGCGTCTGGATCATACCAAATTTGCCGGTTGGTTTTGCGAAATTGCAAACAAAAATCCGATTCTTCGCGAACTGCACTACCGCGATAGCGTTCATCGAAGCGTAAATTAAACTTAGAGAATAACTCGCGACGGAAGGACATATTGCAACCGCGAGCGGAGAGGACTTGTTGAGGTTTAATGGTGTGAACTAAGTCAATGTGATACCAAGCAATACCGGGGTCCATGGCTTCGGGGGGCAGATCTTCGATTTTTAAGGCCCCGCCGGAGTCGGCTAGTTTCATGCGATCGAAGACTCGGCCGGCGACGGCCCCGATTTCCGGGCGATCGCGGTAATTGCGAGCATGGGTTTCTAGGTAATGAGGTTCGAGTTGCACATCGTCATCAATAAAGGCAATGATATCCCCAGTGGCTCGCCGCACAGCGTAGTTTCTGGCTCCTGGGAGGCTGGCCCAGTCGACGCGATACCAATGAATTTTGCCCGAGTCGGCTAACTCCTGCAAGTAGGTTTGGGTTTCGGGTTCATGTTCGGCGGTTTGGTCGACGACAATGACCTCAAACTGGGGATAGTCTTGTTTGAGGACATCGGCAATGGTGTCCCGGAGAGCCGCTTCCCGGCGAAAGGTGGGAATCACTACAGAAATGGATAGGGATGTCACAGTTGGGCTACTCCTTGTCATCGTTTGCGCTTTTTCTTCTTCTTCTTCTTAGTCTTAGCATTTTCTTCTGCATCTAGCTCTCGGGCGGCTCGTTCCTGCAAATCTTGTTGTTCTACATCGGGAAGTCGTAGCATTAGGCCGGCAATCATCCAGTAATACACCGCTACCGGGTCTACGTCGAGGGGGTAGTAGTAGGTTTGATAGCTAATGAAGAAGATAAACACCCAGAAGGAGGCGGCATAACTGCGCCAAACCTTATCTTTGAGCGATCGCCAGATCTTAAAAGTGGTTACGGTAATGGCAGTGACGAAACCTAAAAAGGCGAGTACCCCTAATGAGCCAATCTCATAAATGAGTTTGGGATAATAGGTCTCAATCAGCCGCGTTTCACCGAACATACGAGTTGAGTTGGTTGCTCGTCCAACTCCATAGCCCAGAGGCCGTTGTCCGCCAGATGAATGTTCAGCCTGCTCAGCAATAAAACCAGTGGGGGGTGAAGCATTCCAACGGTCAACTGTGCTGTCAATCCGCTCTTGGATTACATCTGGAAAGAGAATGAAACTGAGCATGATCAGTAACCCTAATCCACCGACAATTGGAATAAACCGGGCTGGCTTGGAGAGTTGTCCAGTCAACACCAACATAATGACAATAATGACAGGGACTAATAATAGGGCGATTCGTTGTCCTGAAATTACAGCATTCACAAAGACGAGAACCATCCCCAGAAAACTCATCAATTGCCAAATTAGGGAGGGGTCACTAAAAGCCGAGGCGAAGGTCAAAAACGTGTTACCAATCAAAAACCAAGCCCATTGCCAAGGTGCGACAAAGGTTCCTGGCAAGCGAATCATCCCTTGAGAGGGACTATAGACTAAGGACCCCCCCACCAAACATTTTGCATCTAAGGTTGCTTTAAATAACGCATCTCCGGTTAGGTGATCGGTTCCTTTACAGGCCCCTGTAATTAACATCATGTACTGAATTAAGCCTAAGCCACAGCAGATAATGGCTAAGACAACATGCAAACGAGTGAACCGCAAGAAATCCTTTTTATCTTTGATTAGATAATAGGTACAGGTAATCAGGGGAACATATCCAAGTAAGACCTTCATTCCCAAAATACCCATAAAGAAAAACTGCCCTTCGGGTGGCTTGGGAGCCATGGGATCTGTGGGTGGATTGGCACTGGCAATATGCAGGGGTAAGTTAACCACAAACAGGGTCGCCAAGACAAATCCGATTAAAATAATTAGAGGTTTCTGAATTTGTTTGGGGACAATTAACGGCTTTCCCTTGTTCTTAATCTCCAAAAATATAGCTACCATAGCGGGAAAGGCAAAGCCATCTTTAGCGAGTTGAAAAATGGCATTTCCACCACCAAGCCAATAGGTGACGGTTCCGGCGAAGGGCATATAGATCGTGAACAGCCACAACGCTAAATATGGATAAGCAAACGAAATCCATAAAACGGTAATGCCTCCTCCTCCGGCGATCGCCAGTTTGGCATCAGCGGTAAAAAAGAGGGCAATACCAACCACAGCTCCTACCCCTCCTGCTGCGGAAACGGTTTGAATAAAGGCTTGGCGTTCTTTGGCGGCTTGGCGCTTTTTGGCGGCCAGCTCTTTTTTACTGAGAACTGGCTCATCAGGCTTAGCCGTCTGTTGCCCTTTTTTCTTGGATTTTGTTTTCGGCATCGTCTAAAATTGACGGATATGAAGACAGGGATTGAACTAAGTAGTACGACGAGCAATCTTAGGGTAAATCTCAGGATACTTAGAACATCTTAACGTGAGATTAGAGAGAGTTTGAATTCAGGAGGTGAGAGAAATGGAGAACCGTCAAAACCTTAACTGAGCCGAAGGTTTTGGATGGCTTAGAGCAGCTCTACTATAGCTTCTCATTCCCAGAACTGTCACGTCCGAGTCCTCACATCTTGAGGGCGATCGCCACCCGTTTCATAAATTCCCCAAGCTGCTGACACCCTCAGCGTTTACCATGAGGGATATCTTTTTGTGCCTCCCGATGTTTCATGTCTTTGTCTAAACCGTCTTTCCAGGGTCGGATTGCTCAACTTCCCCAAGTTCGAGGTGATGCCAAATCGGACGGGTTAACCTCATCCGCATCCCCATTGCAGCTTTCCCTGGTCATCCCGACCTACAATGAACGGCATAACCTGGAAATCCTGGTTGAGCAGCTACGTCAACTCCTCGATCGCCTCCTCGCTCATGACTACGAACTGATTGTCGTCGATGATGATAGTCCCGATCGCACCTGGGAAGTGGCCCAACGCCTAGCCGAGACCTATCCCCAAGTTCGCGCCCTGCGTCGTCAGGGAGAACGAGGACTCTCGACAGCCGTGATTCGCGGTTGGCAGGTGTCCCGGGGTCACGTTCTCGGAGTCATCGATGCGGACTTGCAGCATCCCCCAGAGATTCTCGAACAACTGTGGCAACAAATCGAACGGGGAGCCGATTTAGCCTTAGCCAGTCGTCATGTCGACGGCGGTGGCGTCAGTGACTGGAGTCTGAGTCGGCGTATTCTCTCCCGAGGCGCTCAACTGGTGGGACTGATCCTCTTACCCGGTGTCGTGGGGCGCGTCTCGGACCCAATGAGTGGATTTTTCATGGTGCGCCGGAGTGCGATCGCCGAACGGTTTTTAGACCCCGTCGGCTATAAAATTCTCATTGAAGTCCTCGGCCGAGGGGATATTTCCTGGATTGGAGAAGTGGGCTATGTCTTCCAAGAACGAGAGCAGGGCCAAAGCAAAGTCACCTGGAAACAGTATCTCGAATATCTGCAACATCTTGGCAAATTGCGGCTAGATTTACTGCCCGTACAGCGATTTCTGCGCTTTGGACTGGTGGGGTTAACAGGGGTTGTCGTGGATTTAGCGGTGTTTTACGTTTTGCGAGAACGTTGGCAGTTGGGGTTAACCCGTAGCGCTATGCTTTCGGCAGAAGTGGCAATTCTCAATAACTTTTATTGGAATGATCGTTGGACGTTCTCAGATTTGTCCCGCCAACAAAAGGGATGGCGTAAACAACTCAAGCGACTTCTCAAATTCAATATCGTCTGTTTAGCCGGCTTAATTCTCAATGTGCTGATTGTGAATATCCTCTTTAACCTACTTGGAGTTAACGACTATTTGGCCAAACTGCTGGCGATCGCCCTAGTCACGATCTGGAACTTCAGCATTAACCTAAAACTGAGTTGGCGGGTCACCGATGTCAGTGATCCCTAGTCAGAGCGACTATTGTCCCAATACTCCCGTTTGGACCTCTAAGGTTTCCGTTGTCCCATTGCGGGAGACGTCGAGGGTGAGGCGATCGCCGACCCCCACGCGGGACACCGCCTCTTGCACCGCCTCAGCAGAAGTAACCGACTCACCATCAATACGAAGAATCACGTCTCCAGAGCGCAATCCTCCTTGATCCGCAGGAGAACCGGGCATCACCTCCACAATTAAAACTCCTTCCTCAGCCTCAATGCGAAAACTCTGATTGGGATTACGGTCGAGATTTGCCTTCAGCTGAGGAGATAGAGTGACCATTTGAATCCCTAAAAAGGGATGCTCAACCCGGCCGTTTTCAATCAATTCCTCAGCGATGCGGGCCACTGTATTGATGGGAATCGCAAATCCTAACCCTTGGGCATTTTGCATAATCGCCGTATTCATGCCGACCACACGGCCCTGTTGGTCCAAAAGAGGTCCCCCAGAATTTCCCGGATTGATGGCCGCATCCGTTTGAATAAAATCAACCCGTTTGTCCGCCACACCGACCTCACTACTTGAGCGGCCAATGGCGCTAATAATGCCCGTGGTGACTGTATTATCGAGTCCGAGGGGATTACCAATGGCGATCGCCCATTCTCCCGGTTGTAGTCCCTCACTGTCACGCAAGGTCACCACCGGCAGAGCCTCGGCTTCAATCTGAACCACGGCCACATCCGTCACCGGGTCTGTTCCCAAAACGCGACCGTCAAAACTGCGGCCATCCCGCAGCGTCACCGTCACCGAATCCGCCCCATCAATGACATGAGTGTTGGTGACGATTTTGCCATCGGAGTTGAGGATAAAGCCCGATCCGGCTCCCTGTTCGATGCGTTCCTGGGGCGAATTAGGCATCTCGAAGCCAAAAAACTGGCGAAACATGGGATTATCCAATCCAGGCGGCAGTGATTGCGCCGTCACCCTGCGCTCAGCATCAATGCGAACCACCGCCGAACCCACCCGACTGACCACATTGGCCACAAAGTTACTCGGAGGCTGTATAGCTGAGTTATCCGCCTCTGGCGTGATGACGGGGGCCTGGGGGCTGGGGAGAGCGACCTGTTGTTGCGAAGCCGGACGCAGCCGTGAGTTAACCTCATTCGTTGGCGATCGCGACGAGAAAGCGTACGTCGCCGCCCCAGCCAGGCCGCCCCCGAGGAGAAACACAACCAGATAAGACAGCAGCGACATTTTACGCCCCCGAGACTCCCGTGGCGTTCTCTTGTGATCGTCAGGTCCATAACCTGGGAATTGGGTTCGCATGGTATCCTATGGGAGTTTGTGGCATCGTCAAAAGAAGAAAATCAGTCCAAGTTGTCGTAACTGGTGATGTGAGGAGTGAGGGGATTAGAGGAACTGACCCATCATGCTTGGACTGACTTGTAGACTAAGATAAGCCCTGGATGTGACGCTCGTGTGACACTTAGAGCGCACACCTATGACACTTCTGGCCGCAGTGTTCAAGTAATGGATCAATGCCCCCCATGTTAGCTCAGGGTCTTTACTCTCTCAATGATTTGCAACAGCTCATCGAGGGCGATGCGGGTTCCTGGCGACCCCTGGTCTTTACCAATGGTTGCTTTGATCTGTTGCACTGCGGCCATGTGCGTTATCTCCAGGCCGCCAAAGCCCTGGGGCGATCGCTAATTGTGGGGGTGAATAGCGATCGCTCCGTTGCCGCCATCAAACCCCCCGCCCCCGGACAACCGCCCCGTCCTATTATCCCCGACATCCAGCGGGCGGAAGTTCTGGCCGCCCTCAAACCCGTCGATGGGGTCTTTATTTTTCCGGAAACCACGGCGATCGCAGCGATCGATCTCCTACGGCCCGATATCTATGCCAAAGGGGGAGATTATCGTCCCGAGACCCTACCTGAAGCGCCAACCGTTCGCGCCTACGGAGGCGAGATTCACCTCATTAAGATTGAGGTTCCCCAATCCACCACTCACATCGTCCGTCGTATTCTGGGAGAATAAAGAGGACAACAAGAAGTCCCTGTGATACATAAGGCCAGACCATGATCATCGATCCGACCCTTGCCCAGGATATGTCTTTAGACTCTGAGTGTAACCTAGACTATAGCCCTCTCCAAGACCTGCTCGCCCAAGAGACGTTTGAAGAAGCCGATCGCCTAACACGGGAATTACTCTGTGAAGCGGCCAGTGAGGGGGCCGTAGCTCGTAAATGGCTCTACTTTACCGAAGTTTCCCTAATCCCAGTCACCGATTTACAAACCATTGATCGTCTCTGGGTGACCTATTCCGACGGAAAATTTGGCTTTTCCGTGCAACGTCAACTTTGGCTAACCGTCAAACAAGACTGGGATAAACTCTGGCCCCGTATGGGCTGGAAAAATGGCAATAGTTGGACGCGCTATCCCCAGGGCTTTACCTGGGATCTCAGTGCGCCGAAGGGGCATCTACCACTTTCAAATCAACTGCGGGGGGTGCGAGTGTTAGCTGCCCTCTTTAACCATCCCGCGTTTCGTTAATGCCTCGTTTTTGAGGTCGCGCCTCGTCCAGTTTGGGGCGATCGCGACATCAGAAGCGATCTTGGTGCGATGATGATGCCAACAGATTCTATGACCGATTTGGCCCCAACCCCCAACGCTCTAGCCGCACTTCGTGATGGCGGTGTTCTTGATCCCAACTCGAAGCGAGTCTTACAAACAGCCGTCGAGACCGTCGCCGAGGCCCTCGATCTGCCTCTGGCTTGGGTCAGTTTGCTCGATGAGCGCGGCCAAGGGATTCATGTCCAATGCCTCAACTCTGATGATTCGACATTGTCTTTGGCGGGGGGCGATCGCGGCGACGAGTCCTCTGGTTTTTGTCTTCAGGTTGTGCAGACGCAACACCCCTTAGTGATTCGGGATGCGGCTCGAACTCCTGAATATGCCAATCAGCCCCTGGTGCAAGAGTCGGGAGTTCGGGCCTATTTAGG
Organism: uncultured Phormidium sp.; assembly: GCA_964644215.1. Classification (GTDB taxonomy): domain Bacteria; phylum Cyanobacteriota; class Cyanobacteriia; order Cyanobacteriales; family Geitlerinemataceae; genus Sodalinema. The sequence continues at coordinate 8,923 of CAZXWM010000038.1, read as the reverse complement.
TGTTCCCTTAATGAATCAGTCGGGGGACTGTTTTGGGACCTTGGCCGTCATGGATACCGCGCCGAGATCCTTTCGCCCGACTGAAATCAGCCTCATGGAACTGGCCGCCGAGTCGGCTATGCTGAAGCTCGATCTGGCGTCGCGAGATCACTCCCCGAGTCCTCAAGTCGGGCCGGCTCCCCTCAGAGCCGATGAGCAAATCTCAGCCTCAGCCTCAGCGGTACAAACCCAACTGCTGGAGCGATTTCTGCAAGACTTGCGAACCCCCTTAACCTCCGTAATGGGGATGACAAGCGTCCTCAACCGAGAAATTTATGGTCCTTTGCGCCGTAAACAGAAAGAATATCTCGACATTATTCATAATAGCGGCCAGTATATGTTGGCTCTAGTGGAGGAGATTCTCATGTTGCGGGAGTTGACGGCTTGGGACTCAAGTCTCTCGGTGTCCCCGGTGGACTTAGATATGCTCTGCCAACAGGTCCTCAACATCCTCGAACCGTTAGCCAAGCGCCGCGAGCAACAACTGAACTTTTCGATCGAGGAAAGCGATCGCCGTTGGACTTTAGACAAGGCCAAGTTTCAGCAACTTCTCTATCACTTGCTGGCCCATCTGATTCAGCATAGTGATCTCGGGGCCAGGCTGCACTTGCGGGTTCAACGCTGTTCGCCGAGTCAGCTTGAGTTATCTTTAGCCTCTTGCCAATCCTCAGATGGGGAAACCTTGCCAGAGAGTGAATTGGAACGCTTTGGACTGACTTCGACAACAGCCGCCCCTGGGGTCCGAGGAGCATCATCGCTGCGGGAGGTCAGTCTGTTTGGTAAACTGCAAGCAAAGCCGATGCAGGCCGATGACCCCGAGTTAGGGTTGTTCTTTGCCTGCCAACTGGTTCACGTCCAGCAAGGAACCTTGACGATTCGGGGATCAGCAACAGACGGCTATCGCTATGTTGTCCGATTGGGCGATCGCCGTGATCCCCATGACTAAGCCCCCCCCTGTGCGGTAAATTGGAGAGTATGTATAACGACGACCTCGGCACGATTGACAGTGAGAATAATCTTGAGAGTCCTCTGGATCGCTTGGGGGCGGCTGATGCCGATGATGCCGCTCGCCCCGATCCCGAGGCCATGTTGCCGTTGCTAGATGCGCCGGAAACGCCCCAGCGGATGTTGGCGGCCCGAGCCTTCTGTGAGCTGCATGATGAACGGGCCATTCCCAAGTTGATTGGTCTGCTAGAGGATGCTTGTCCTCTGGTGCGGGTGAGTGCCTCCTATGCCTTGGGACGTAACACTCATTCTGACGCGGTTGAGCCTCTGATTGCTCGCTTGCAGGATTGGAATGGCTATGTCCGCAAGGGGGTGGTTTGGGCTTTGGGCAACTGTGGCGATCGCCGCGCTTTAGAGCCTTTGGTGGAAGCCTTAACAACGGATATTCCGGCTGTTCGCCTCTGGGCCGCCAGTTCTTTGGGACAGTTGGCGAAAGTCGGCTATGAAACCATCGTTAGTGCGGTTCCACCTCTGATTGAAGCCCTGCGAAAAGACCCTGTTTCGGCGGTTCGTAGTAATTGTGCTTGGGCGTTGGGGCAAATTTGCCGGGAATTGCCCTCAAATGTGGTCTATGCGGGGGCGATCGACTCTCTTCTCGAAGCCCTCGAAGATGACGAGGATATGGGTGTTCGTGAAGATGCTCGCTCCTCCCTGCTACGAGTGGGCGATCCCCGAGGCTTGCAGGTGATTGAGGACTTGGAACGAGATGGCTGGATTTAGCGGTGGTTGAGTCTGAGATTGATTAGGGAGAAGCCTAACACGGCTAAGAATAAAACTAAGCCGATGGCACAGGCATAGCCGATTTCGAGGCGATCGAAGGCCTGTTCATAAAGATAATAGACAATGGTTTTGGAGCGGTTGCGTGGCCCCCCCTGGGTCATGACATAGACCTCTTCAAAGACTTTCATAGCTGATAGGGCCGAAATTGTCCCCACCAGCAACAAATAGGGACGCATTAGGGGGATAGTAATATGCCAATGTTGACGCCAGCCGTGAGAACCATCCAAGGCCGCCGCCTCATAGAGTTCGCCGGGAATCCCCTGTAAGCCGGCCAGATAGATGACCATGTAATAGCCCAATCCCTTCCAAACCGTCACCGCCATGACACTAAATAAGGCCAGTTGGGGACTCGTTAGCCAAGGAACTCCAGGGAATCCAAGAACTTGTAGGATCTGATTGAATAGCCCCGTCTCCCCATAGAGATATTTCCAGGCCAACCCTGCCACCACCATCGAGACAATCACTGGAGTATAGTAGGCCGCGCGAAACCCCGCGATTCCCCGCAGTTTACGGTTAACGAGAATGGCTAACATCAGGGGCAGAGTCACCAATAGGGGAACAACACATAGCAAATAGAGAAGGGTTTGACGTAGAGTTTGCCAAAAAATTGCGTCTTGCCAGAGTCGTCTAAAGTTTGTCAAGCCCACCCATTGGGGGAGTTGGGTTAAATCGTACTCATAGCGGGTGAAACTGAGGAAGATGGCCTGGGCTGTCGGTAAAAATACCGTTAAAATGAGGAGGACTCCAGCCGGGAGAAGGAACAGATAGGGGGTCAGACGCTGTTTGAGGGTCGGGTCGAGCATCGGCGATCGCAATTCCACAATGCCCCAGTTTAACCTCTTCTTTCCCTAAGATGAGCAAGATGAGCCAACCCAGTCGTCAACTCCAGGATCAGACTCAGAAACTCCGCCAACAGTTGCAAGAGGCGGCTCATGCTTACTACGTTCTCGATGCTCCCATTATCGAAGATGAGGTGTACGATCGCCTCTACCGAGAACTCCAGGCGATCGAAGAGGAGTATCCGCAACTGATCTCCCCAGATAGCCCCACTCAGCGCGTCGGAGACAAACCCTCAGCCGAGTTCAAGTCGGTTCCCCACAATATCCCGCTTTATAGCCTCGATAACGCATTTACGATCGCAGAATTTGCCAAATGGCAAGATCGTTGGCAAAACTTGCTTGATGAGACGATCCAACCTGAGTATATCTGTGAACTGAAAATTGATGGATCTGCCTTGGCCCTGACCTATGAAGATGGCCTGCTGACGCGGGGAGTTACCCGAGGCGACGGAGAAACGGGGGAAGACATCACCCCGAATGTGAAAACTATTCGTTCAATACCCCTGAAACTTCGAGGTGAGGCGATTCCCCCCCATGTCGAAGTGCGGGGGGAAGCCTTCCTACCCCTAGATACCTTTGAACGTCTCAACGCCGAACGCCAGCAGAACCAGGAACCGCCCTTGGCGAATCCTCGCAATGCAGCGGCGGGAACCCTGCGACAACTCGATCCTCAAATGGTCGCCCAACGGCAGCTTCAGTTTTTCGCTTATACCCTTTATCTTCCCAGTGATGACGGCCCCAGTGACGAAGGCGATCGCCCCTTTCGCACTCACCAAGAGGCCCTACAACGGTTGCAAGAGTTGGGCTTTCAGGTCAATCCTCATCGTCAAGTGGCTCACAGTATTGAGGAGATTCAGGTCTATTATGAGCGCTGGCAGCAGCAACGGCGAGAGCTGCCCTATCTCACTGATGGGGTGGTGGTGAAACTCAATGATATTGCCCTACAAAATCGTCTCGGCTTCACGCAAAAAGCCCCTCGTTGGGCGATCGCCCTCAAATATCCTGCCGAGGAAGTTCCCACCGTTGTTCACTCTGTGGACTTCCAAGTGGGGCGCACGGGGGCCGTCACTCCCGTAGCGAACCTCAAGCCGGTGCAACTGGCGGGAACGACGGTTTCTCGGGCCAGTCTCCACAACGGCGATCGTCTCCGGGAATTAGACTTACATCTAGGAGATACGGTGGTGGTTCGCAAAGCCGGGGAAATTATCCCCGAGGTGGTACGAGTTCTGCCGAAATTGCGTCCTGAGGGGGCAGAAGCGGTGGAAATGCCAAATCACTGTCCCGAGTGTCAGCAACTCCTGATTAAGCCACAAAACGAGGCGGTAACGCGCTGTTTGAATCGCTCCTGTCCGGCGATATTACGGGGGGCGCTCAAGCATTGGGGAAGTCGTGGGGCCTTGGATATTGATGGCTTAGGGGAGA